>CAZICR010000023.1:0-15386 GCA_964537795.1 uncultured Cellvibrionaceae bacterium
CAACACCAGCCAGACCTAAAAGACCAGAAAGCAACAGCCAGGCAGCAGCAGGTAATGGAACTTCGTTGGTGACAGGAGCGCTGAACAACTTGCCATTAGTCAAGTCAAGAGCCCATGAATTAACGCTAGCCAAGGTTTGGCCGCTGGCAGGAATAGCCTCATAAGCAGCGTCCAAATGCAGGAACCACAATTGTTGTGCAACATTTACACCTGCTGAAGTTACTGTATCAATTTGAGTCCAAATTCTATTCACCATTGGATTCACAACTGCAGAAACTGCGCTACCTGCTGCACCCACGGCAGCCGCAGCGTTTACTGAACCAATAGCGCTATTATTGTTAATAGTGTCTATAGTTGTTGCAAAAACTGAGTTTGTTGCACTGAGAAAAGCGATATCCAAAGCTGGACTAGTTTGCACTGCATTGGTAGTAGTAATGGTTCCTAATGTAGTTCCATCTGGATCAAGGTAATCAAAACCAGAAGCGGCCATGCTCCACACCAAGTTGCTCACATTTGAAGTACCAAAAGCTTGTGATAACAAGGATGCATTCAAATCAAAAGAACTAGCAAAATTACCGTTCAAAGAAATGATGTCTCTGTAGTTGATTTCCAAATCCTGAACATAAGAAACGTCTCTGACTGTGTCGTAAATAAACAGAACCAGATCAGAGTTTTCTGCTGTACCGGTAGGCATTTTGCCTTCGATAGCAGCACTTGAGACACCACTGGTAGCCAACAAAGCAGCAGCCAAAGCGAGTGATTTAAATTTCATGAGAGATCTCCGTAGAAGTTATTAATAAAAAAACCAAACAGAATCAACAACCATCCCTGAATCAAATCTGTGTGCAACTATCTCAAGTCCTTCCCAAGATTTTTCCGTTCTAGCATTCAGCCTTTCTGCTGAAAAATGTCCTTGTAGCTGCAACCCGGCTGTCTTATTACTTCATAAAAAATAAGATCCGTAGCTTTCCGGCCCTGTCTCACAACAGGTGTGGCCAACCCCTTCGTTCTATTTCGAATGCGCGTGCATTACAAATTGAATGCGACTTAATCAATGATTCAGCGTTCGCAATTTTTTCAATACACAACTTTTCGATATAGCTTTTCAAGGCAAGCGAACCTTAGAACATAAAAATGACTGGACTTTGACGAGGGAGTGACAGGCAAGTGAATTTATGATGACAAAAAGCATTTCACGTAATGCATTTGTATTACGTTTTAGGCCTATTTTATTTATTGATGCAATATAAAGTTTTACTGTGACCGACTATCCATTTTCTACTTAAATCAAAATCAATCTGTAACAATTTTGACGTAAAGTTTGTGCAGAAAAAATTGTGCAGAGATTGCCTATCTATTGCCAAACAGAATTCCAATTACGACCATACAAGGAAAATCCGGATGCGATTTTTAATTATTGCTATATCGATATTATGCTACTTGCCATTATCAGCGTTTGCTTGGTGGAATGAGGAATGGTCCAATCGTGTAGCGGTGAATCTTTCCATACCACAACACTCAACAACAGAATCGACTAAAATTCCCGTTCTGGTAAAGTTACATGCAGGTAACTTTCCAGACTTCTTTTTGTTGAATGAAAGCCTGTCAGATTTACGCTTTATCGATGCCGATGATAAAACACCGTTAAACTTCCACGTTGACAGTTTTGATTTAATTAATCAGCAACTCTTGATATGGGTAGATCTAGTAAATCTAAGCGCTGGTAGCAGCAAAAAGATATGGATGTATTATGGGAATGAAAAAGCGGTTACTGCAGCCAATGCTGCTGCGACATTTGACGCACGCTTATCAAGCGTAATTCATTTTGCAAAAGATCCTGATTCCTGGGCCGATGTTACTGCTTACAACTCTGCCACTTCACTCAATGGTGGTGAAGTTACCAAAGCATCTCTTATTGGCTCAGGTTTAAAACTTACCGGAAATGAATACTTCATTATTCAGAATTCACCCGGTAACCGCTTTGACTCCAACACAGGGTTTGGTGTTAGTTTTTGGATAAAACCTTCAGGTTTATCTGCAGGCTCCACGCTGTTTCGCCGCGATGAAGCTGGCAATTCTTTAAGCATCAGTCTTAATACTAATGGAATTAATATCGCCCTGACAAATGCGGGCACTACAACCAATATTGAGACCGAAGCCAATATTTTGAGTAATCAATGGAGCCATTTTGCATTTGATGTCAAACAAAATGTGGCTTCTATTTATGTCAATGGCGCTTCAATAAAAACTCAAACAATCAATCCCATTGTATTGACCGGTATATTACATATCGGTGGCTCGACAATAGGTGAAGGTTTCAATGGTGAAATGGATGAGCTTCGCCTTTATCAGGATTCTATTGGTGAAATGATCCCATTGATCGAAGCAAAAAATCAGGGCGTCGCTGATGAAGTTGTGAGTATTGGTACACCGGAACAACCGGGCGCTGAATCAGCTAATCAAGAAGCGGGTTTGTTTGAAGTAACAATACACAGCATGGACGAAGCGGGATGGGTAGTAACGATTATTTTATTGATAATGGCTTTCATCACTTGGGTTGTGATCGCAGGAAAATTTATTTATCTATACCGTGTTGAAAAAGACAACAAACAATTCAATAAAGAATTTGTCAAATTAGTTCAGAAAGATCCCGCATCTCTTGACCGGGAAGAAACAGATGAAAATGAAAAAGAATTGGATTCGTCGCCAATTACGCAGGCACTATTTGGAAAACATGACCACTACCAAAGCTCACCGATTTATCGAGTCTATCATCGCGGAATTAGTGAGATTCGTGGGCGTTCAAAATTAATTCAGGATACTGGATTAACTGAAAGATCCAACGCTGCGATTCGCGCCGCACTGGATGCCCAAACCGTTCGCGAAGCGCAAAGATTACAATCACAGATGATATTTTTAACTATAGGTATCAGTGGCGGTCCATTCGTAGGTTTGTTTGGAACAGTAATGGGCGTAATGATGACCTTTGCGGGAATCGCCGCAACCGGAGATGTCAATATTTCTGCAATCGCTCCCGGTGTTGCCGCTGCCTTGTTAACCACATTAGCTGGATTATTTGTCGCTATTCCTGCGCTCTTTGCATTCAACTATTTAACCACTCGTATCAAAGCTAACATTGCAGATATGAGAGTGTTTAGTGATGAATTCTCTACAAGACTTGCTGAATATTACGGCAGAAATTAATCATCAATATTTAACGGAGTTTACATGAACGCAATTGATGACGATGAAATTGTCACAGACATTAACGTGACGCCTATGTTAGATCTGGCTTATGTGTTGTTAATCATTTTTATCATTCTTACAACCGCAACTGTGCAAGGTATTAAGGTCAATTTGCCTAAAGCCAGCACTACACCAAGTTTGGCCAAACCACAAACTAAAGCAGTCACTATCACTGCTGATGGCACGATCTATTTGGATACCTATCCGGTTTCAATTCAAGAATTGGAATCATTGTTAACTCAGTACAAAGCGGTTAATCCCAGCTTACCTGTCGTAATTAAAGCCGATGCCAGTATTCAATATCAATTGGTTGTGGATGTACTGGACTTAATGGGTAAATTGCAAATCACCCAGTTGGGTTTGGTTACACAGAAGCTCGTGAAATAGACCTTGTTAACATGCTCATGGAATCTAATGTGTGCGTAAATCAAAATTAGTTAAAAGTTTTCCCTATATCGCAATTGGCATTGGGTTGTTATTGGTGTTGTTGTTGGCCTTTTATGCTTACCAATTAGTTCTCAATGGAAAACAATCAGGTAAAAAAGCGGTGGTTCAACAAATCACCATAATCACTCCGCCACCGCCCCCTCCTCCCCCACCCGAAGAAGAACCAGAAGAAATAGAACCAGAAGAAGTGGAAGAAATTGAAGAAATTCCGGAAACACCACCGGAACAAGCAATGGACGAAGTAGCCGGACAGGATTTGGGATTGGATACCGATGGTGGTGCTGGTACTGATGGATTCGGACTGATTGGCCGAAAAGGTGGAACCGGTCTGGGTTTGGGAAAAGCCGGACATTATGAAGTGATGATCAAAGAAAAATTACACGACCTGGTGTCGTCGGATGATGAATTGGGCTATTTGAATTACACCGCTACCATCAAAGTTTGGATTAAACCATCAGGAGAGGTTGATCGTTTTTCAATTCAACTTGAAGAAGAATCCAGCAAGGTACGAAAGCGACTTGAGCATATCTTGAAAAATGCGCGCTTTAATTCCGGGCCACCTGCCGAGATAGCAGAGAAAGCCATTAAATACAGAATCAACTCCCGAGTTTAATATGAAAACCAAGTTTCAAATTCCGCTCTATTTTTATTGTTTGGCGATATTCACTTGTGGGATAGCCAATCTTTCGGTTGCCAATACTGACAACACGAAAAATGCTTTAGCAAAAGCTCAATATATGTTACGACAAATTTCCAGTGAAAAAACCCAGCTGGAAGCTGAACTGGCGAAAGTCAAAAAAGAGAAAGAGCAGTTACAAAAAGATTTGGATAACGCTAAAAAAGATCATCAAAAAACCGTTACAGCAATTAGCAACCAACAACAGCAGTTGGCGAGTGCATCTAATGAAAGAAATAATTTAATGGAAAGTATCGAAAAAGAAAAAGAAAAAATTGAAATGCTTACTAGCGAAAGCGGTCGTTTATTAGAAAAACTGGAAGCTCAAACAAGTAACTTCCAGACCTGTTATATCAATAACAAGAAGCTTTACGAAATTAATCAGGAAATTCTTGGCCAATATCAAGACAAGGGTTTTTGGGATGCCCTTTCACAAAAAGAACCACTGACTTCGCTTGGTAAAGTCAAAGTAGAAAATTTGATTCAGGATTATCAATACAAAATGGACGATCTGGAAATAAAATTAGTTAAAGAATCCAATACTGCAACCAACTAATTCAATAGCAAAGACAAATGTCAGGATTATCATGAAAATTCTTATTCTGTGTTTAAGCGCGATGATTGTTTTATCAGGTTGTGAAGGTGGATCTGACAAAAAATCCTCTAATCCTGACCCAATTACGCCGGTAGAATCATTTTCCCTGGGAGGCGCAGTCAGTGGATTGAATGGCAATCTGGCTATAGCCAATGGCAACGAAACTATCACACTGAATCAGGATGGACCTTTTGTTTTTGCAAAAAAAGTTAACAAGGGTGAATTGTACGACATCAAAATTGTAGCTCTACCACAAAATCAACTTTGCGAAATACGTAACTCCCGTAATTATATTTACCGCAATAGAGGTGACATTGGTATTGAGTGCGCCAATTTGGTGAAACGCCAAGTGAATATTCAAATCCCCAATAGCTATAACTTGTCCGATTTACGATTAATGAGCAATTTTGAAGCCTTGGGAGGATCCGGCGAAGGAATATTAAAAGAATCAAATGAAATGACAGTATTTGAAAATAGCTTTCTTTCATTGCGCAATAAAGACAACAACATTCTCTATCTTTCTTTTATTGATTCCGTAGAAGCCAGCAGTTTTGACGTTAACAGTATGACCACAGCAAAAGCTCTGGTTTTATTGGAACCAGCTGTTATTTCTGCCATACACGACAGAAATATCACTATTGCCCAAATCCAGCATAATTTATTTATTACTGTTGACGCCAATGGATCACTGAGCAAACTTAGCCAACAAATTCAAAGCCATATAGAACAAGGTGGAAGCTTGTTAAATGTGCAAAACAAGCTGGATACGGATCTACATGATAGTGTTATCCTTGCGTTATCTGCATTATCGAAATTACCTTTATCATCAACAAGTAACAACAGTGCCCAGATCATACAGAAAAAAAATACCGTGATATCACCAGGAGATGACTCAGGAATAAAGCTGACATTGGAAAAAACCTCTGCATCAGGGCAAACATTAGACCTGACTGCCAACAACAGTTTTTATCGCCATGTAACCCTTCACTCTTCAGCATTTAGCAACCAGACAATCGGCCCTGATGAATCAATTACTATAAACCTGCCCACCGGCCTCCGCTCACAGGCCAGTCTACCTGTTATCATTTCCGGGCCTGGTTCCAAAGGAAATTTTTCAACAGAACATCTATCAAAAATAGTATCTGCTTCAAAACCTACATCGGTTTACGAGTTTTTCATACCCTCAATCAATATACTTCCGGGGTTAAAAAATCCAGTACAGTTTACAACCAAAGACTGTATTGATAGTGAAGCCTTTAATTTACTCATTAATAATATTTCAATGGATGATGCTGACAATCAGTTGCTGCAAAACAAAAATTGGCATCAACTAATATCATCCATGACTTTTGATATCAGAACGCATTTTACCGATACTCCATTAACATCGAAAATGACACCTCTCGAAAGCATTTTTTCTTGTGAAAAATTTGGAATTGGCGTTCTTATTTCAACCAAAAAGAAATATGCGATTGAAAACACGCGCGATATTCTGAAAATGGTTAATAGTACCCATAACAATGGTTATCTAAAAAAATCCATAGATTTTTTTACGATTAAGACGCTCAATAAATTATCCAATACTATTAACAACGCCTATATAGAGCAGATATTTACCTTATCCAATCAATTGACATTAAATATCACCTTAAATCCGTTGGCTATAGTAGAAGGAAGGAATATCAACTTTACAGCAGCCTGTATCAATCCCGTTGACCAAAGCAATGTTAACTGCGATGTGACATGGACATTTCCATCGAACACCGTCAAAACCGGCTTGTCGGTCGAGCATATATTTGCAACTGATGGCAATTATTCAGTCAGCGTCAAAGCAAAAGACGCCGATGGTGCTGAAGCATCGCAGACATTGAATATAGAGGTTTTAGACATTGCACCTAGAATTGAAATTACCAACCCTAATGGCATCAGCATGCAACAAAATGATGTTTACCAATTTAATGGTGTAGTCATAGGTGAAACCATACCAGCAATTTTTTCAATTAAAAATAGCGGATTTTCTGATTTAAGTGTTAATACTATTTCATCAACCAATAATCGTTTTTTGATATCAGCTAATCTTCCCTTAGTGGTTAAACCAAATGAAACAAGCTTGTTTACACTGGCATTCACTCCGACACAAAAAAGTAATGAGCTGTCAGATATCAATATCCAGTCGAATGACACTCAAAAACCGGAATTTATCATTAAGGCATCAGGATCAGGCCTTGAAAGCCTGGCAAGTTGGGTAGTGATTAAAAATGGCGTAGAACAAAAATATACCGCATCAAGAATTAGTACCAGCTATGACCAGTCATTAAAGCGATTACAAATACGTGCATTTAATTCAGATAATTCTGATTATCCGCAAATTAGAATATTGTTGAATAACTATGATCTTGCTAGCAACGACAGAGGCAATGGAGAATACAGTCTGGATGACATAGATCAAAATGAAACCTGCCTTGGTTTTTTTGCAACAGCAGATGATGATACGAAAATATTTTGTACCCAGACAATTAACCTGATTGATACCCAGAAAAAAACCGGTACGGCGATTGTGACATCGGGATCCAACCCTGATAACAAACGAACCACCTTCACATTTGACGCCATTCAGCGTAATTGTCCTGCAGAAATTTGTGAAACTATTGAAGTGTCAGGTGATATTTTCTATAGGGATAGCTTTTAGTTAGTGATAGACTAGTGTTTTTCATGTACTAATTTAATCGTATTATGAATTTAGCTGACGCATTTTCATTAATAGCTGCCATTCATGGTGTATTTTTAGCTATTTTATTAAAACGCTTTTCCGGGATAGCATCCAATAATTTATTTTTAGTTATTCTATTAATAGCTATTGCACTCTGTCTATGTGCAGATTTGTGGATGTACTCGGCCATCTCATACACCTATCCGCAACTCTCTCAATTACTGAGCCCTGTATACCTTGTTATTGGCCCCCTTTTGTTTTTGTATACGAAAACAACCTTGCAAAACCCACCCACTAGAAAATTTGTTACATGCCTACATTTTTTACCCAGCATAATTTTCTATGGCTTTATTTTCTTGATAAATATTCTTGTGAGTACTGAAGATTTAAGAAATGCTTTAATTAATGATAAGGAAATTAACGGCATTGATGGTTTTGGCATAATTATTCAACTTCATATTGGAATCTATATATTTGCCAGCTATTGGGAATGGCTCAAATTCGAAAAGGCAGTCAAAACAGAATACTCTGCTGACATTGCCTTAGTCATTCAATGGCTTAAGCATGCATTAATCATATTTTTCTTAATGTGGTCAGTTTGGGTTGCAGGGAGTATTCTTTTAGATTCATCGCTGGTTGTGTTGACTGATCTTGCAATGATCATCGGTGTATATTTCTTAGGTTACAGCGCGCTACTACATAAAAATGTTTTATTGCCGTCACTCAAATTTGCCAGTGTCAATGACGATAGTAAAATAGTGACGCAGAATATTTTCGATCGATATGCGCGAGCCAAACTCACTTCCGATCGCATTACTCAGTTAAAACAAAAGTTGTCTGATTTGATGTTAATCGAGCATTCTTATTTAGAGCCGGAATTAACACTTAGCCAATTGGCAGAATTACTTCATGCAACCAATCATGAGACATCCCAATTGCTCAATGAAGAACTGGGTGAAAGTTTTTTTGATTTTATTAATCGTCATCGTGTCAGCGAAGTACAGCGTTGCTTGCATGACTCAAATTATGATAAACAAACTATTCTTGATATTGCATTGGCATCAGGTTTCAGCTCAAAAGCCGCATTTAATGCGGCTTTTAAAAAGTTATCGGGAATGACACCGAGTCAATATAAAGCATTACGCCAATAAAAATTATTGCTTGGCTTTTATAAATAGACCTATTGCACTCTCTTCTAATAACGCACTTACCCAAGGCTTTCTTTCGTCATCAGATGCTGTGTTAGTTAGACCAAAAGCAGCTGAATAGCCTGCCTGATCTAAAATCGCAAAGGCTGTGAAGCCATCAGTTTCACCAAGGTGCATTAAAACGGTATCCTTATTTAAGCTATTTTCTATCTGCTGCCAACCCAATGTATATTCACCATTCTTGAGCTGCTGCAGCTTCTCAATATAACTGAAAGGAATCGGCGTATTTTTTCCACTCAAGGCTAACAAATGCCATTGTAAATATTTTGCGTAGTCCTGAGCTGTCATACATAGGCTACCTGCAGGCGAAATAACGTCATCCAGTAACAACCGCTCTTCATCCTGAGGATCTATTTCAATCAAATTATTTTTCTGCCCCAAATATCCCAGCGGTTGGTTATCTAATGTTGTTGCAGGCATTGTCATAATGGCTGATAAACCTAAAGGTTCGAGTACCCATTGATCTACTAAATTCAGATAAGTGTCTTGCCCTAATTTTTCGAGCATGGCTCCCGCCACGGTGTATCCAGCATTTGAATAGTTAAAGTCCAAACCTGGTGTCGAGACAGGTTCTTGATTGAGCATCCATGAAATTGTTTTAAGACGTCGTTCCCATGGTTTTTCCGGAAACCCTCCGTCATAGCTTCTTGCTTCTTCTTGGTCTGTTAATGGAATCATGCCGCTTTTATGACTGAGTAACTGCTCCAGCGTAACCTCGGAGTATTCCTCACGAATATTGCCTTTAAGTTCAGGTAGCACATCAAGTATGCGACTGTTCCACTCAATAAGCCCTGACTCAACCATTTTTGCAGCCAAGAGCGCGGTAATAGATTTACCATTCGAGCCAAGCGCAAAATAATGAGACGGATGAATGTTTATCATCGAACTCTTGCGAATAGTACCCGCAGAGTCAAAGCTGATTTTTGCAGTTGTTATTTCTCCCAAAACCACACCGACTAATCCTTGCTGTACAGCTGCCTGAGCTGTTCCTGAAGGAACCGGTTCTGTTTCGTCGTTCATATCTGCGTCATTGCAAGCGACTAATAAGGTACCTAGTACAAATGGGGTGATAATCTTTAACAAGGTTTTAAAAAGGTTGGAATTGTTCACGGAAAAGCTCCTCTGGGTGTTAATGAAGGCTCTATTGTGTGAATTTTTAATCAGTAGATCGTCTTCTCCCATTGGATAAGACGGTTTCAAGTGGTCGGTTGTTGTTAAGCGCAGTGTTTTTATAGGTTCACCTGGAGATTTCACACAAACGTCATTAAGTCTTTATAGATTGACTGGATATCATAAAGACGAACTCTCCATGAATTCATCCGATCTGGTGGTCATTAATCAACAAACTAAAAAGAGTTTATTGTGGTTTCTGTTAGTTTTTATTCTGATGTTTGGTGTTTTTGAATTTCTTTATTTTCAAATTCCGGATCAATTATTGCGGGATGTTGTTTACCATTTTGGATTGGTTCTGCCTTGCGTCACGGTTATTCAGCTTGTTGATTCGCAGCAAGCGGTAATAGCCCTACATAATACGTTGGTGACACCAAAGGTCACTCTGGAAGTGGTGCGCGGTTGTGATGGTGCAGGAGTTTTGTTTTTATTGATGTCTGCAGTACTGGCTTTTAGCGCATCCTTTAAACAAAAACTTTATGGCCTTATTGGTGGCATTGCTTTTTTAGTGCTGGTGAATTGGCTACGTATTCTGGCCTTATATGTTATCGCCGTTTATGAACAGAGTTGGTTTAATCTGATTCATTCCTATTTCGCTCCTACCTTGATTATTATCCTTGGATGTCTGTTCTTTTTGACTTGGACTGAATGGGTAAATCGATCACGAATATGACCACAAAGTCCATGCTATTTTTTTCCTTTAGGCTATTGTTCTTCTGGATAGTTATTTCAGTCGGATTCTTGTGGCTGGGTGATGAATTGATTCGCTGGAATCTGTCGCCTATTAATCAGTATGTTCAGTGGTATTTGCCTGAATTTATCACCTCATTGCAATTGGAGTCTCAAGAGGAAGATATTTTTTTTGTACTAACCGCACAGGCGGAGATGGATATCTACAGGCATCAAATTCCGATTGCACCTGGCGGTTATGAGTTATTGGCTCGGGCTAGTTTATTGCACTCACTTATGCCTATCGCACTTTTTTTTATCTTGCTTTTATCCTGGCCCATGAAAATAAAATATTTTCCTGTGATCGCCTGCATTGGGTGCTTATTGGCGGTAGCTATATTCTGTTTGACTACCCCACTATTGTTGGCAAGCCATATTGAAAATCAGTTATTGACGGCGGCGATCAACGCTTCGGGTCAAGCATTAGCTCAGCCACTATTAATGCATTGGACTATCGTGATGGAGTTAGGTGGTGCTTGGCTGTTGCCGATTATTGCTGCTGTGAGTACGATTTTTATTGCAACATCACTCGTAAACTTTATGTCACTCAAATTGTCATCCGGTCATCTATTTTCATCAAAACTGTAATCGAATTATCATCAAAAAGAAATAATAGTATCAATTCATTTTCATCACCCAGCGTTAGCATCCCCATGGAGGTAGTTTTATATGCCTCATCAAAACGAATAGTTCATACAAAAACCAAGGGGACAACATGATTATTCAAAATTTATACAAATTATTGTGCAGTTTAGTATTGGCTTTGATGCTTGCTCACCAAGCTCATAGTTCAACGGTAGATATTTCAGAATTCAACACTTGGTATCAATTAGACGTGGATGAGTTAATCGCTAGTGATGGCGGATTGGATTGGATTGATGCGGTTGTCGATTCGCAACATACTTATGTTGGCGATGGAAGTCTGCTTCATTTTTCTTTAACTCTTGATCGCGCCGCCAAGTTAACTTTGGTTGATGCCGGATTGGGTGGCGATAGATTTACTGTATTGATAAATGGAAATGAATTCCAGACATCACAAGTTGTGCAGAGCCATGCCTATATAGGAACAGATTTTGAGAGTGCATTGCTTGACCCATCGAATTTTAGCTTTTTAGAAATTATTTTGGGCGCTGGCGTTTACAACATCAGTGGCAGTTTACTGGAGTCAGCAATTGATGGTGATCTTCCACTAAATGCGACTGTGGGAGCCCTAAAAGTGTCAGAAGTACCATTGCCTGCGGCAGCCTGGTTGTTACTTTCCGCTTTGGGTGGTCTTACGTTTTTTCGTCGTCGTCAATAATTTTTTAATTAATTCAGTATTCGAGGTCATAATGAAAATGAAATCTATTGTCTCTGTTGTAGCGGCAATCTGTGCCGTTGCTTGTACAGAAATGTCCTATGCGGCAAATGTCAGCGTTAAAGTGATTGCATTTAATGATTTCCATGGTCAGTTGGAATCGCCCGGAACATTTCGTGTAAATGCAGCAACTGCAACACCTACGCAATCAGTCGGTGGTGCAGATTATTTTGCCGGACATATTGCTCGTTTGAAATCACAAAATCCAAATTCTGTTGTCGTATCTGCAGGTGATTTAATTGGTGCGTCGCCATTGGTGTCAGCACTTTTTCATGATGAGCCAACCATTGAAGCAATGAATATGGCTGGGTTGGAATTTAATGCAGTGGGCAATCACGAATTCGATGAAGGAAAGGATGAATTGTTGAGAATGCAATCAGGTGGATGTCATCCAACAGACGCTAATAGTTGTAAAGGACTTGAGGTGGGAACTGCTTATCCTTTTGAAGGTGCAAAATTTAAATTTCTTGCTGCGAACGTAATGGAAACTGCAACAGGCAAAACGATTTTTGCTCCCTATGGAATAAAAACCTTTGGTAAAGCACGTGTTGCTTTTGTTGGTATGACCTTGAAAGACACTCCGAGTATCGTGACACCCAGTGGCGTATCGGGTTTGGTGTTTCAGGATGAGGCGGCAACCGTTAATAATTTAATTCCTAAATTACGCGCGCGCGGTGTTCAATCAGTCGTTGTATTGATCCATCAAGGTGGCGCTGTACCTAGTACTCAAGCAGCAGACACGATTAATTCCTGTGTAGGTAATCTTGCGGGCTCACCTATCTCGGCCATAGTGAACCAATTAGATGATGAAGTGGATTTGGTTATTTCGGGTCACACACATCAAGCTTACAACTGCATGATTCCCAATAGTGTTGGTCGACAAATTCCAGTGACAAGTGCCAATTCAATTGGTCGTGTGTTAACGGATATCAACATGAGCATCAATGATGTGAATGGTGAGGTGGTGGCTATCAGTGCAAATAATATTGTGGTGGATCGCAACGATGTCAACACACAACCCAATGCCAATATTGCAGCGATGATCATTCAATACAAAAATTTGTCGACACCGATTGCGAATCGCGTGATTGGTAATATCACCGCCACCATGACGCACAATACTGCCAACACAGCAGGTGAAATCGCACTAGGTGATGTGATTGCCGACGCACAATTGGCCGCAACTTCCGATGCGACTTTTGGTTCATCGGTAGCGGCGTTTATGAATCCAGGTGGTATTCGTTCTCCAGGATTTCTGTTCCCGCGTTCAGGTGTTGAAACTCTGGATGGACAGGTAACTTACGGCGAAGCGTTTGCGGTGCAACCTTTTGGTAACAGTCTGGTTTCTCTGGCTATCACCGGTGAACAAATTCATATCATGCTGGAACAACAATTTATGGGATGTAATGCAAGCAACGCACCTGTGTCCTGGAATTACCCTGCAAGCGATACTGTTGGCCAAACATTCAATCGTATATTGCAAGTGTCGAATGGATTCCAATACACATGGAGTCAATCGGGCCCCACCTGTGACAAAGTGAATCCTGTGAATATTAGTATTAATGGCGTAACGCTTGATTTAAATGCAACATACAGAGTTACAGTGAATAGTTTTCTCGCGGACGGTGGCGATAAATTCTATATTTTGGCCAAAGGTACGGGTCGTGTAGGTGGCGCTCAGGATTTGGACGCAATGGAAGCTTGGTTTAACAATCCAGCCGCGGATGCTGATGCCGTGACCGCTGGCATTCAAGTTGCACCAGGATTACAAAATCGCATTTTGGTAACGCCTTAATTTTTTTGAAATCTGCGTGAAAGTTAAAAAGCTACATCAAGAAAAAGCCACATCAAGAAAGTGTAGTCACTTTTTTTCTGTGGCTTTTTCATAATTTAGAATCCTGTTACTTTTTTCTTCACTCTATTTATTTTGTCAGATAATCGTCATCTTGCTGTGATATCCACGAGTCGTTGTTCCCATTCACTTAAGCAAGGAGTCTAGTTATGGCAGGTTACGATCCGCATTTTTTAGATGGCATCCATCTCCCACTTCCGCAATTTACTAATCGTCTTAATGGTCAAGTGGTCGAAACGACAGAGCTGCGGGAAGGAATTTACGCCGATTATATTAATTACACAGTAATAACCAACGGACAGTTTCGCGCGCCGGTATTGGTTGCATTGAACATAGATCAACAGCAAATCAAAGACACCAAACGTACGGATAAATGGATTCAAGACTGGCGAATTGGTACTGAATTCCAATTAAGTAATGAATATTACAAGGACAATTTTTGGGATAGAGGGCATATGGCACGTAGAGCCAGTGCGTCTTGGGGACCTTCATTGCGTGAGGCACAACGAGCATCGGATGAAACGTTTTATTACTCAAACGCTTGTTTGCAACACGCCAATTTAAATCAGGACGAATGGTTAGCCTTGGAGGACTGGGTTTTGGAATTAGAATTGGATGAGGACGGATTACTTACAGAATATAGTGGGCCCATTTTTGGCGATTTTGGTCGTTCAGTAATGCCGTCCGGAATGGAGCCGGCAATAGTACCTTCCGGATTTTTTAAAATTGTCTGTTTCAAAAATAAAACAACGAAAGCGCTGGATGTCCGCGCATTCATCATGTATCAAGATGAAGAGGCACTCAAAGATAAAAATGGTAAAAAGGTATTTAATAACCAAGCCTACCAAGTGACAGTAACCGAAATTGAACGTCTAACGGGTTTGGTATTTGCGGACGATGTTTATAAAAACAATCCATTATTTTTCTCGCCAGACAAGGCTGATGAATCCCTCAATGTGGTGCTTACACCGGAGCGTATTGAAGTCAGTGATTCCAAAGAAATTATTGCGAACACTCCGCGGATGACTGTTCTTGATGATCATGTAGAGGTTTACATCACTGCCGCCATGATTAATCCCGAAGGAAGAGATAAAGAACATGAATGGATCAGCATTGCCAATTTCACTGAAGATATTGTTGATCTCACTAATTGGGAAGTCGGTACTCTTCATTCCATGCGTTTTCCATTAAGTACTTTTACACAAACTGGTTTGCAATTGAATCCAGGTGAGTCACTGCGTGTCATGACGGGATCGGCTTTTCAAATGTCCAACAATGCCGGTGTTATTTTTTTGTGGGACATGAATGGAGCGCGAATTGATCGTGTCAACTACACCAAAGGAATGGTTAAGCAAGGTAAGGTGTTAATGTTTTTATCGCCGAAAGATATTGTGAG
>CAZICR010000024.1:0-15310 GCA_964537795.1 uncultured Cellvibrionaceae bacterium
ATGCAGTGATGCAAAGGGGTTCTTACAGTTTCTGCTATGGACAGACGTAATTCCCAATTAGCTTTGACTCGGGCTAGTTCGGGTAGGGCTGTATAAAATATCGCACTCACCTGATCTGCTTGAGTGAGGGGCAAGCCGTGAATCCAATCAAAAACACTTGATGCCTTGATACTCTGGCAAAAGCTTAGTCGAGACAGATCCTGATCAGGGATCAAAAGGCGGTCAACAAGGTCTTTTAATGACATTATTTCGCGGGTCATTCCAGATTCCATATTCTCTGTGGATAAATCCAATATAGACTAAAAATAAGAATTTTTAGGCTAGATTGGCAATAAGCATACAAATCAAGGCTCTATGAACCAGGAGGTCAATTTGGTGCATTTTCTCGACGGTTTGAAACTTTTGGATTGAGTTGCTTCAATTTTTCGTGCTTCATTGAATTTCATTTTCCTTATAGCTTTGATCTTGGTGTATTAATTTGGTGCAAATAAGCCTTTTATGGTTTGAAGTAGGAGCTTTATTTGTCTCTTGACATAATAAGTAAAAATCAATTTGTTGATAGTTCACTGTGATTCGACGAATTTTAACCGATTATCGCGACTAATAGAACCCTTATTCTTGGCTGGCATAAGGCTTGCTAAATCCTGTTATCGAGGAGTTGCAACCTTATGTCTGAATTATCAACTAAATCTGTAAAAAGTGTTTGTCCCTACTGTGGTGTTGGCTGCGGTATGGTGTTGGAAACTGACGGCGAGAAAATACTGAAGGTAACGGGTGACAAACAGCATCCCGCCAATTTCGGACGTTTGTGTACGAAAGGTCAGACCAGCGCGCAAGCTTTGACTAATTCCGGTCGTATGGAATCGGCGTTTGTGCGTAATGATCGCAGTCATCAACCCGTCAAGACATCCATGTCTCAGGCCATCACTCATACCGCAAAACGTTTGCGTGAGATTTTGGATCAGCACGGCCCTGATGCCATCAGTTTTTATGTGTCCGGGCAAATGTCGATGGAATCCCAGTATCTTGCCAACAAGCTGGCCAAGGGATTCGTGCGTACTAACAACATAGAATCCAATTCGCGTTTATGTATGGCCAGTGCCGGTGCCGGCTATAAATTGTCATTGGGTTCTGATGCACCGCCTGGTTCTTATCAAGATTTTGAGCATACCGATTTATTTTTAGTGATTGGCTCCAATATGGCCGATTGCCATCCGATTCTGTATTTGCGAATGATGGACAGAATTAAAACTGGAGCAAAATTAATTGTTGTCGACCCCCGAAAAACCACGACTGCTGATAAAGCTGATTTGTATCTGCCGATTAAACCTGGAACCGATATCGCATTCTTAAATGGAATATTGTTTTTGTTGTTGCAATCAGGAAAAATCGATTCGGATTTTATTGCGAAATACACACAAGGTTGGGAAATTTTTCCGGAATTTTTAGCCGATTACACACCCGAAAAAGTCAGCGAGATAACGCAGCTTTCAGTTGATCAATTAAAAGCAACCGCAGAATTAATTGCCAATGCACCGGAATTTATGACTTGCTGGACCATGGGTTTAAATCAAAGCACCCACGGAACCTGGAGCACCAATGCCATTTGTAATTTGCATTTGGCAACCGGAAAAATTTGTCGATTGGGCAGTGGTCCTTTTTCATTAACCGGTCAGCCCAATGCGATGGGGGGGCGCGAGATGGGTTATATGGGCGCGGGCTTGCCAGGTCAGCGTGCATTGGTTGCGGAAAAAGATCGTGTTTTTATCGAAGATATGTGGGGTATTAAGCGTGGCAGTATCAGTACCCAATTAGGCAAAGGTACTGTTGATTTATTCGAACGCATGGCGGCGGGTGACATAAAAGCTTGCTGGATTATTTGTACCAATCCGGTGGCATCAGTACCCAATCGAAAAATTGTGATTGAAGCTTTACAAAAAGCGGAACTGGTGATTGCGCAGGATGCATTTCTTGATACTGAAACCAATCGCTATGCTGATGTGTTATTGCCAGGCGCTCTGTGGGCCGAAGCTGAAGGAGTAATGATTAATTCCGAACGCAATATTACTTTGATGCAAGAAGCCATTAGTCCGCCGGGTGAAGCTATGGCGGATTGGGAAATTATTTCGCGAGTTGCGCGTGAAATGGGCTTCACCGAAGGATTTAATTTTACATCTGCTGCTGAAGTCTTTGATGAAATCAAAAAAAGTTACAACCCGAAAACCGGTTATGATTTACGTGGCGTCAGCTATGACGCATTACGCGAATCGCCAATGCAATGGCCTTGTGCGGATAAAAATTCACAACGCAATCCGATTCGTTATTTGAATAATGGCATTAGTCAACCGCTAAATTTATTGGAAGACGGTAGTCAACCGGCGTTGCAATTCGCCACTGAAAATGGAAAAGCCATTTTTCATGCGCGCCCGCATGTTGATCCCGCAGAAATGCCCAACTCAGAATTCCCATTAATTCTAAATACTGGTCGCGTTCAACATCAATGGCACACCCTGACCAAAACCGGAAAAATTCCGACGCTGAATAAATTAAATCCCGGAACTTTTTTGGAAATTAATCCGCAAGATGCCGTTGAGTTAGGGATTAAAACCAAAGATAAAGTTGAAGTGCGTTCGCGTCGTGGTTATGCCATATTGCCGGCGATTGTTACTGATAGAATTCAACCCGGTAGTTGTTTTGCTCCAATTCATTGGAATGATGTGTATGGTGAAAATCTTTGCATCAATGCCGTCACCAGTGATCAGATTGATCCGATTTCGCAACAACCGGAATTAAAAATTGCCGCTGTTTCATTAAAAAGAGTGGAAGTGATTGCAGAAGCTGGTGATTTTGATTCTACCGAAAGTTCAGATGCCCATGATTACGATTATGAATTACCTGCTGCAATGGTCTTTGCTCCCGTTGCCGAGGAAACCAGCATGACATTAATTAAAACCTTTTCAGAAAAAATCGGTGTAGTGGATATTAAAACACCCGAATTTAGTCTGGATGAAAAAAATTATTTAAGTGGTTATATTTCAGGTTTAACTGCCAGTTCCAAATTTATTCACGCCGTTCCTGCTTTGCCAGTCGATGCACCGATTCGAGCAGAGTATCGCGGTTGGATTAATGGATTGTTGGCTGGCATGTTCAGTCGTGTTTTACCAATGGGGGTGAGTGCAGAATCCACCAATAGACCTGCGCTGACTTTGCTTTGGGCTTCGCAAACCGGTAATGCTGAAAATCTTGCGGAATCTTTTGCAAAAGAATTCAAAGCCCAAGGTTGGGCAGTTAATTTGCAATCGATGAATGATTACAGTGTTGAAAAATTAGAAAAAGATAAACTGGTCGTTTTTGTGACCAGTACTTTTGGTGACGGTGATTCACCGGACAATGGTGGTGATTTCTGGCAGCAATTAAATCAAGAATCAGCACCTTCGTTATCCAACATGGAATTCGCGTTACTAGCCTTGGGTGATTCGAATTACGATCAATTCTGCGGTCATGGTAAAAAATTATTTGCGCGTTTGCAGACGCTGGGAGCCAAAGCTTTAGTTGATCGGGTTGATTGCGATATAGATTTTGAAGTACCTGCGAATCAATGGTTGTCAGCATTAAAAGATAAATTGGCTGCTTATCCTGGAAAAGGTCCAGCTAATCACTCACCTGTTCAGCAAGCAGTGGTTGTTGGTAGTCAATCAGGTTTCACCAAGACCAATCCTTATGCTTCACGTTTGATTATTAACAATAAATTAAGTGGCGAGGGTTCAGGCAAGGATGTTCGTCAATTTGGTTTTGATTTGGGTGATTCAGGAATTCAATACCAAGCGGGTGATGCATTGGGGATTTGGCCAAAAAATTGCCCTGAGTATGTTTATGAATTGGAACAAACACTGAATTTAAATGCCGATGCGCCAGTAGTCATCGACACCCATGAAAAACCTTTGCATAAAGCTTTGATTGAAAATTTTGAAATTTGTAAACCCAGTAATGAGGCTTTGCATTTAATTGCAGAGAAATCGAAAAATAAACCTTTGCAAGAGTTTTTGTCTGCAGAGGATAAGACCGAGTTGAATCAATGGTTATATGGCCGCCAATTAGTCGATATACTTCAGGAGTTTTCGGTTCGTTTAACACAAGAAGAATTAATTTCTGTTCTAAAACGTATTCAACCGCGCTTGTATTCTATTGCATCCAGTTCAAAACAATTTGCAAAAGAAGTTCATCTAACTGTTTCAGCAGTTAGATACACGCGTTTCCGCGACAGCAAAAAATATCGCAAAGGGGTTTGTTCCACTTTTATGGCCGACCGTGCCAAACAAGAATCTGTTCCAATTTTTGTCCAACCTAATAAACATTTTCATGTTCCCGAAAAAGGTGATCTCCCTTTAATCATGGTAGGTCCTGGAACAGGCATTGCACCTTTCCGTGGTTTCTTACAAGAAAGGCAGGCAAGAGGTGATCAAGGTAAAAACTGGTTGTTCTTCGGCGAACAACACGCCGCCACCGATTTTTACTATCAAGATGAGTTACTGCAGTTCCAAAAAGACGGCCTGCTAACTGAATTAAGTTTGGCATTCTCACGCGATCAATCCCAAAAAATTTACGTACAAGACCGCATGCGCGAACGCGGCCAGGAAATCTGGCAATGGCTTGAGGAGGGCGCCCACTTCTGCGTCTGTGGCGACGCCACCCGCATGGCAAAAGACGTAGACAAAGCCCTACGCGATATAGTCCAACAATACGGAAACTTCGACGAAGCTGAAACTGCTAACTACATGCGTAAGCTGAATATGGATAAACGTTATTCACGGGATGTTTATTAATTTTGATTTCCGATATTTTACTGCTCGATTATAGTTGGCCCGTAACAAAATTAACTTTCCATGGTACTCGTAGGGCGGGTCAAGACCCGCGGGTGCGAAGTGAAATGCATTAAATCGTTACAAACATTATTTAAAAAAATAAAAACAAAATCGTCATAAATTGAAACATAGGTGCAACGCGGGTCTTGACCCGCCCTACGTGAAGATTGTGCCTATTGGTGGAGATGGAATCGGAGAACTTCAGTGCTGCGCGGCCTAAATCACATCACCATCGCCGTAAATGACTTGGAACGATCATTTAATTTCTATGTGCATTTGCTTGGAATGACACCGCATGCGCGTTGGGATAAAGGAGCTTATTTAACATTAGGTGATATCTGGTTTTGTTTGTCGTCTGATGAAGTGAAGCCGTCGCAGGATTATTGTCATATCGCTCTGGATATTGCCGAAACGGATTTCAATGCCTTTGCAGAAAAGCTTCGTGCAGTCAAGGTGATTGAATGGAAGCAAAATACCAGTGAAGGGCATTCACTGTATTTTTTAGATCCCGATGGACATAAGTTGGAAATTCATAGCGGTAATTTACAGTCTCGTTTGGAGTCTTTAAAAGCTAGATCTTATCAAGGGTTGGTTTGGTTGTAATTACGGATTAATCTTTAATCAAGAAATAGGTATAACAATGGATGAAGCCCTCGTCAGATCAATTCACTTTATCGGCATATTTGGTTTATTCGCTGCTTTAGTCAGCGAACATTTATTAATTAAACCAGAAATGTCCAAAGCAGAAATGAAAAAATTAGCAGTGGTGGATGCTATTTATGGTGTTTCTGCGATCACGATTTTGGTTGCGGGTTTATTGCTGTGGTTTGTGGTGGGGAAACCGGCGGAGTTTTATTCTCAGAATCCGGTTTTTCATACCAAGTTGACTCTATTTGTATTGATTGCGATTTTATCCATTTACCCAACGGTGTTCTTCATTAAAAACCGAAATCCTCAAATCGCCATGACAAAAGTGCCGATTAAAATAATTCTCTTGATTCGAATTCAGCTCTTGTTGGTATTGATGATTCCTTTTTTAGCTACCGCAATGGCGAAAGGAATTGGATTAAGTTGATACCTGTTGTGGTTGACTACTAAGTAACCATTTTCGGTCGGATGTTTAACTGCACCTTCCCGAGTGGTTTACCAAGTTGTCATGCACAGACTTATGCACAGCTTTTGTGGATAAAACTTACCGGCATTTTTCTACCCTTCAGATTGCCTATGTCGTAGAATGCATGCCTCTTTTTGGTACGTTGGATGCATAGGTTTACTTTTGCGTCCTCACCTTCAGATACATCTTTCGATTTTGGTTGGAGATTTCCCCATGTTAAAACTGCCTGATACCCTTCGCGATAATGTCCGCCTTTTGGGGGAGTTACTGGGAGAAACTATTCATGCTCACGAGGGCGCTGAGTTGTTCACCAAAGTGGAAAGTATTCGTAAGTTGGGTAAGGCCATAAGCAAGGAAATCAAAGGTGATTCAGCGCCTTTGGTGGATATGCTGGAGAAGCTGGATGACAAGGATATTCTCCCGATTGTTCGCGCATTTAACCAATTTTTGAACCTCGCCAATATCGCTGATCAGGAATACTTTTCCAGTGCGGAATTCGAGCGCGACGATGGATTGAAGGCAATGTTGTTAGAGTTCGCGACTGCGCACCCCAAAGAGGCTTTGGTCGATGTGATCCGTCATTTACGCATCGAATTGGTGCTGACGGCGCATCCAACCGAAGTGACCCGTCGTACCCTGATTCGCAAATACGATCAAATTGTGGATACCTTGGCCGATCGTCAAAACGGTAGTTTGCTGACCTTTGAGCAAGATAAATTGCGTGGCCGCCTGCATCGTTTGGTTGAAGAGATTTGGAGTACTGACGAGATCCGCTCGATTCGCCCAACAGCGGTGGATGAAGCCAAGTGGGGTTTCGCTGTGATCGAAAACAGTTTGTGGCAAGCAGTGCCGGATTTTATTCGACATTTGGATCGTCTCTGCACACGTCATTTGGATATCACTCTGCCAATCGATTTGCGCCCTATTAAATTTTATTCCTGGATGGGTGGCGACCGCGACGGCAACCCTAACGTCACCCACAAAATTACCCGCGAAGTTTTATTGTTAGGTCGCTGGATGGCAGCTGAACTTTATTCTCGTGACATTTACAGTTTAGGCGGCGATTTGAGCATGAGTGAAGCCAGCCCGGAATTGCAGGCTCGTTATCCCGATAGCAAAACACCTTATCGCGATGTGATGTTTGATTTGCGCAAGCGTATTCAAACTACCTTGGAGTGGGCTGAATCGCGTTTACAAAATCACATCACTGAAGATCCAGCGGATTTAATTCTTAGCCGTGAAGATTTACTCGAACCTTTATTGCTTTGCCACAGATCATTAATGGATGTGGGTTTGCCGCATATTGCAAATGGTCCTTTGGTTGACACCATTCGCCGCATTCATTGTTTCGGAATCAATTTGGTTCCGCTGGATATCCGTCAGGACGGAGAGCGCCATGTGCAAGCGGTTGATGAGTTGGTGAAATATTTGGACTTGGGCGATTATCGTTCCTGGTCGGAAGAACAACGTCAGGCATTTTTACTGGAGCATCTCGCCAGCAAGCGCCCATTAATGCCAGTGAATTGGCCTGTTAGTGATGACACAGCAGAAGTCTTGGCGACATGCCGGGTAGTTGCCAAAGAGCCCCGCGAAATTTTATCGCATTACGTGATTTCAATGGCACAGCAACCTTCTGATGTATTGGCAGTTGCTCTGTTGTTAAAAGAGTGTGGCATCACTTGGAATATGCCGATTGTTCCGCTGTTTGAAACATTGGACGATTTGGATCGTGCCCCGATTGTGATGGACCGTTTATGGGATCTGGAATGGTACAAACAATACAGCGCGCAGCAACAAACCGTCATGATTGGTTATTCGGATTCTGCAAAAGACGCAGGGAAATTTGCCGCCACTTGGGCGCAATATAAAGCGCAAGAAAAGCTGGTTGCACTTTCAGATAAGTACGATGTGTCTTTGGTGCTTTTCCACGGTCGTGGCGGTACTGTTGGTCGCGGTGGTGGCCCGGTAGAAAAAGCCATGGCCTCACAGCCCCCCGGTTCTATCCGTGGTCGCATTCGTGTCACTGAACAGGGTGAAATGATTCGTTACAAATTTGGTTTGCCTCGTGTGGCTTTCAGCAGCTTGTCTTCTTATGTCACTGCAACCTTGCGCGCAACTTTGTCACCCCATGCGGCTCCAAAAAATGAATGGCGCGATTTAATCGAACGCATGGCGCAAGCCAGTCTTGAGGGTTATCGTTCAATTGTTCGCGGTCATCTGGATTTTGTTCCTTATTTCCGCAACCTAACACCCGAACAAGAATTAAATTTGTTGGCGCTTGGCAGTCGACCTGCAAAACGTAAAAGTACTGGTGGCGTTGAAAGCTTACGCGCAATTCCCTGGGTATTCGCCTGGACGCAAGTGCGTTTGAATTTGCCGGCCTGGTTAGGTACCCGTCAAGCATTGGAATACGGCATCAACAATGAAAACTCCACATTAAAAGAAATGGTCACCCAATGGCCTTTCTTCTCCAGCTTTCTGGATTTGTTGGAAATGGTTATTGGTAAAGCCGACGGTCCGATTTGCGCATACTACGAACAACAATTGGTTCCAAAAGAAATTCGCGGCTTGGGTGAAACCTTGCGCGGCGATTTGGTGATTCTTGAAAATTTAATCAACCAATTAAAACAACAAGATATTTTGTTGCAAGACGAACCCGTTCTGCGTCAATCACTCGCTGTACGCAAACCTTATATTGATCCATTAAATTATCTACAAGCCGAATTACTCAAACGCTATCGTTCTGCCGACACAATCAGTCCGGAATTGGAGCGAGCGTTAAAAGTGACTATGGCAGGTATTGCAGCGGGTATGCGTAATACGGGTTGATATTATGATGTTTTTGTGAGGGCAGACCTATGTGTCTGCCCTTTTTTTAATTACAAATAAAATAAATGGAGGTGTAAAACGTGACCCAAATCGCCGCCGTATGTGAGATGTTGAAGCAGCTGCTGAAAACAAAAAATGTAACCTATAAGCAGTTGGCTCAAGCCTTGGATTTAAGTGAAGCCAATATCAAACGGATTTTTTCTACGCAGAGTTTTACTCTGGATCGATTGGATGAAATTTGCCAAATTCTGGAAATATCTCTGACGGATTTATTTGTGCTGACAGCGCAAAAGGAACAAAAAATTTCGCAATTGACGGCTGAACAAGAAGAAGAGTTGATGCGCGATCCTAAATTATTGCTGGTTGCAGTTTGTGCACGCGATGGTTTTACTTTTCAGGAAATAATTGATCAATACCAAATCACTGAGCATGAAGCGATTCGTTTATTTGCGCGATTGGATAAACTTAAAATGTTGCAACTCTTGCCAGGCAATAAATATAAACTACTGGTAGCACAGGATTTTCGCTGGATTCCCAATGGACCTTTAGAAAAGTTTATGTCGACTGAAGTGGTCACAGAATTTATGCAGGCAAATTTTACCGAGCCGAATAGTTTTCGTTTTTATTTGCGTGGCAGTTATTCTGAAGCCTCGCTGACAATTTTGATTGCGAAGCTGAATCAATTAACCAAAGACGCTGCTGATCTTAATCATCAAGATTCCAAATTGCCTTTGGAAAAACGTATTCATGCCGGTTTGTTGTTGGCGACTCGGCCTTGGGAGTTTAAATTATTTGCTGATATGCGCCGTAAAAATTAATCCAGCGCGTATCGATAGTGCCCGGAAATAGGATAGGCGAATAACACATCTTCCATTTGCGGACCAGCGCCAATATTGTGAACGATTAAATGGCGCTCCCCATCATTTGATTTCTTATCAACCACTACACCAATATGAGGTAATTTATTACCCAGCATCCAAGTCACCAAATCACCGGGTTGATAATCTTCCGGTTTATCAGTCACCTTTAATTTTTTTCCTTTGCGTGTAAAAAATGTTTGCAGATTAGGTACACGGCGATGATCTATATTGGTGTCAGGTTTGTTTTGATTCCAGTGTTTTTTTGCCGGGTAAATTGAAAAGTTTGCTTTAATGTCTTGATGTACTTGTTCCTGTAAATCTATGCCCAAGTTGCGATAAGCTCGAATTACTACATCAGTACAAACACCATAATGAGAAGGAATATCGCCATTGGGATAAGGAATTTTAAAATAAGCGGAATTGTAAGTAATACCTTCTTTAGTTTGATTGATTGCGGCTTGAATAAATTGAGTGGTTTTGTTGCGAGATTGATCGGCAAAAATTGATGTTGATATTAGGAGAAGCAAATAAAGTAGAGTGAATAATTTCATAATGGATTCTCTGTTTGTAATCCCTTACCCCCTCCCAGCCTCCCCCTTGGCAGGGGGGAGCTTTACCCTGCTTAATTCGGAGTGCTATCTGTTCCCTCCCCTGCCAAGGGGAGGTAGGGTGGGGTAAGGTTGTTGAGATTAAATTTACCCCAAAAACCTTTTAACAAATGGAATTTTCATTCCAAGAAAATTCAACACAGCCAATCCCAAAAGAACGCCCAGCGAATTCGCCAGCATATCGGCAATGCTGAAAGTTCTGGGCGGATTAAAATGTTGCGCAATTTCAATTGCGATAGAATAAAAAATTAAAAAGAGTGCCTTTTGCCACCAAGGCCATTTTGGTCTTGCAACACTAATAGAAAACGCTGCAATAAAATAACCAACAAAGTGCATGAGTAGATCATTAAAACTACCCACTATGGATTCAGGGTGAGGTGTTAAGCCCAAAAAAGTATATATGGCAATCAAACAATAAAACTGCAATACCAACAAAAAACGCCACATAAAAATCCTTAAATTTATCCGACCATAGCCGCAATATTTTCTGCGTTATACAAATCCTGCGGGGTATTGATGTTAAAAAATGGATCGTAGCCAGTATTGGCAAAATCCACTTTGATCATTTTTTGTGATTCTACCCAGGATTGCATACTGGGTACTTTATCTTGCTTAAGTGCAATCTCAAGTTTATCCAGTAAAGATGAGTGCCAAAGTGAAAAGGTTGGATGCATTTGATGATTGGATTCGGCGACCGCTATATGTGCATGGTTTTGGATGGCAGCATCCAATAAACGCTGCGCAAGATTGCTTGGGAAAAATGGGCTATCAGAGGCAATGCTCATCAACCAATGATGATCCGGGTAGGTATTTTTCATCCAATTCAAACCGGCGTGAATACCGGCAAGGGGACCTTTAAACTCTTCAACCAGATCCGGCACAACAGGCAACTTGCTGCGTGCGAAGCGTAAGCTATTTCCGTTGGCATTCAGGATGAGATGATCCACCTGTGGTTGTACGCGCTCAATTGTTCTTTGAAGCAGTGATTTTCCAGCCAAGGGTAACAGGCATTTGTCCCCACCACCCATTCGACGAGCTTGGCCGCCAGCCAAAATAAGACCGCATATGGCGTGTGTTGATTTCATAAAAACCTTGATATGACTCAGTTATTAGCATTAACAAATTATTTGTTCGCAGTTTAACTGTCGGCAAGCAAACAAGGGAAATAACTTTTTATCCTTGTTTGAAGTCCCTCACCTTGGGGCGTGAGACGCACGACACATTGGATTTTGCCAGTTCTGTCAGTAGTATGCTCGTCTAAGTTCTTTTGGAGATCAATAATGGAGTTAAAACTTGAAGATTTTCGCCGTGAGTATACTCAGGGCGGGTTAGACAGGAGCGATTTGGATGATAGTCCACTGATTCAATTTGGTCGTTGGATGGATCAAACCATTAAGTCCGGTATTCCTGATCCCAATGCTATGACGGTGGCTACTGTTGATGCAAGTGGACAACCTTCCCAGCGCATAGTGTTATTGAAAAATCTCGATGAAAAGGGGTTCGTTTTTTACACTAATTTACGGAGTCGTAAAGCGCAGGATTTAGAGCAAAATCCCAAAATCAGTTTGCATTTTCCCTGGTATTTTTTGGAGCGACAAGTCAAAGTTTGTGGCGTGGTAGAACCCTTATCTACCACCGAAGTGCTGAAATATTTTATTTCCCGCCCACGTGAAAGCCAGTTAGGTGCCTGGGCATCACAACAAAGCCGTCCTATTTCATCACGTGAATTGTTAATGAAACAATTTGAAGCTATGAAAAATAAATTTTCCAACGGCAATATTCCACTTCCTGATTTTTGGGGTGGCTATAGAGTGAAACCTCATCAGATAGAATTTTGGCAGGGTGGTATTCATCGATTACATGATCGTTTTCAATACAATTTACAGACCGATGGTAGTTGGACCATTCAACGTCTGGAACCTTAATTGATAGGGCAATGTGACCCTACAGCAGCAAATATGAAATCAATACATTTCGAAAAACCTGGCAGCGCTGAAAATTTGTCATTGGTTGATACAGAAACTCCTGTCCCCAAAGAAGATGAAGTATTGATTCGCGTTCACGCAGCGGGAGTGAATCGCCCCGATATTTTGCAACGACAAGGTTTGTATCCGTCACCTGCAGATGCATCACCTATTTTAGGTTTGGAAGTTGCTGGTGAAGTGGTAGTTTGTGGAAAACAAGCACGAGCTTTACAACCGGGTGATAAGGTTTGTGCGTTAGTCAATGGCGGTGGTTATGCAGAATATGCTGTCGCACCACAATCACAATGCATGCCCATTCCTAAAAATTATGCTTACGAACAAGCTGCTGCTTTGCCGGAAACTTTTTTTACGGTTTGGCACAATCTTTTTCAACGTGCAAAATTAACTGCAGGTGAAACAATTTTGATACATGGTGGCGCCAGTGGTATAGGTACGACGGCGATTCAATTAGCGTCAGTGTTGGGGGCAAAAGTCTATGCGACTGCATCAACTCTGGAAAAATGCGAAGCCATCAACCATCTGGGTGCAGAAGCCATTTGTTATACTCAGGAAGATTTTGTCGCAGCTATCAAACAAAAAACACAGGGACAGGGCGTGAATGTGATTTTGGATATGGTCGGTGGTGATAATATTCAAAAGAATTTTTCTGCTGCCTCGACTGAGGGGCGAATAGTCAATATTGCGTTTTTAAAAGGCAGTAAAAATACGATTGATTTAATGCCGTTGATGTTAAAACGTTTAACCTTAACAGGTTCAACCTTGCGGTCACAATCAGCCAGCGTCAAAGCAAAAATTGCTGAAGAACTGTTGCGACATGTCTGGCCTTTGTTGAATCAGGAAAAAATTAAACCGGTTATTGATTCAATATATAAACTTGATGATGTGATTAGAGCGCATCAACGAATGGAATCGAATCTGCATGTTGGGAAAATTGTGTTGGTAAATGACCCCCTCCTAACCTCCCCCTTGCCGGGGAAAGGGACTTGACTCTCTACTTTTTTATGGAGTAAATCTGTCCCCTCCCCTTGTTAAGGGAGGGTTAGGGTGGCGTGAAATTTTTGGAAAAGAAAACAAAACTATGAACAACATATCACGCCCATTAGATGGTATTCGTGTAATAGAAGTTGGCCAATTATTAGCGGGCCCTTTCGCAGGTTGTATTCTTGCTTATTTCGGTGCAGAAGTGATCAAAATTGAACCCTTGGAAGGTGACCCCATTCGCGGTTGGCGAATTTTGGAGAATGGGACCTCGCACTGGTGGCGAAGTATTGGCCGCAATAAAAAAAGCATCACATTGGATTTAAAAAAAATAGAAGCACAATTAATTGCAAAAACATTAATTGATACTGCGGATGTTGTCATTGAAAATTTTCGTCCAGGTGTAATGGAAAACTGGAATTTAGGCCCTGAAAATTTTAAAGAATCCAATCCACAGATTATTTATGCGCGTATTTCCGGCTACGGACAAACAGGTCCTTATGCGAATAAGCCTGGGTTCGCATCTGTATGCGAAGGCATGAGTGGATTTCGTTATGTGAATGGATTTCCTGATCAAGCACCTGTGCGTCCGAATTTAAGTATTGGCGATACTATTTCCGGTATTCACGCCGCATTGGGTATTGCATTGGCTTTAATTCAACGACAAAAAGATCCTCAAGAAAATGGCCAAGTTGTTGATGTGGCACTTTATGAATCTATGTTTAATTTAATGGAAGCTGTTGTTCCGGAATTCTCAGGTGCAGGAGTGATTCGTCAGCCATCTGGTACAACAGTAACAGGAATTGTTCCAACCAATACTTATCGTTGCAAAAATGGAAAATATGTAGTGATAGGTGGAAATGGTGATTCAATTTTTCAGCGCTTGATGCAAACCGCAGGTCATCCTGAAATGGCAAATGATCCAGATATGGCAAACAACGCTGGCCGTGTTATTCACGAACAAGAAATTGATAATGCCATTGCTGCCTGGTGCATGAGTAAAAATTCCGAAGAAATTTTGGAATTGTTAGATAAAGCCAAAGTCCCCGCCGGCCCGATTTATAATGTGCAAGATATGTTTGAAGACCCACATTTCAATGAACGTGGAATGTTTGAACAAGTGGAAATCAACGGCAAGCCATTAAAAATACCCGCAATACTTCCAAAATTATCCGAAACTCCCGGCAGAACCGATTGGCCGGGTGGGGATGTGGGAAGTCACACTGAAGAAGTGTTGAAAAACATTTTGTATTTATCCGATGAGGAGATTGGTAGGTTGAGAGAGGGTGGGGTGATTTAATGAATCCAAAACCCGGTTTATACCGTCACTACAAAGGCAAATATTATTTCCTGTTTCAAATCGCACATCATTCAGAAACGCGTGAAGCCTTGGCGGTTTATCAATGTTTGTATGACGATTTTTCCTGGTGGGTTCGGCCAAGGGATATGTTTATGGAAACTGTAGAAATTGATGGAAAAATTCAACCGCGATTTACATTTGAAAAAGAAATCACTTTAGTTGAGGCTGCAAATTTTAAAGGGTCATCGTTGTGAATCAATCTGAGCAAGATGAATTCTGGATGCGAAGAGCCATTGAGTTAGCATCACAAGCAGAAGTTTTAGGTGAGGTGCCTGTCGGTGCTGTGATTGTGGTAAATAATGGAATTATTGGTGAAGGATTTAATCAACCGATTACAACGAATGATCCCACCGCGCACGCCGAAATTGTTGCGCTGCGGAATGCAGCAAAAAAAATTAACAATTATCGATTGGTCGGTGCCAGCCTTTACGTCACGCTTGAGCCTTGTACTATGTGTGTAGGTGCATTAGTTCATGCGAGAATTCAACGATTGATTTTTGCGACTACAGAACCTAAATCCGGCGCAGTGGTGAGTCGTTCACAATTATTATCAGCGGATTATTTTAATCACAGAATTGAAGTCACTAGTGGTGTACTCACACAGGAATGTCAGCATCAGTTGAGTGGGTTTTTTCAGAAGAGAAGGGAAGAGAAGAAATTGCCCTCACCCTAGCCCTCTCCCAGAGGGAGAGGGAATTGACTCCCTGATGATAA
>CAZICR010000025.1:0-14798 GCA_964537795.1 uncultured Cellvibrionaceae bacterium
ACACCTGAAAATCTTGCTCAGGTTTACGGTATTAAAGCGCATGTCGATTGTCGCGATGATGGCGTGGTGATTGTTCCGGTTGAGCGAATCAATTAATGCTTATGTCAATTTGAAAAGTTTCCTGTAAAAAAAATCCCGGAATATTTTCCGGGATTTTTTATTGAGAGTCATTAACGGCATCTTAGTAAGTTTGCAATATTTTTAAACGCCAGCCTTGTTCCCAAAGCTCATCGTATTTTGCTCTAAAGTTGTCATAGCTCCAGCCATAGACTTGAATTTCAGAAGCAGTACTGGGCCGCCAAACAGCGGTATAACGTATTTGACCATTGATGACATAAGGTTGAAGCATGGATAAACGCCAGCCCAAAGGCCATAGCTCGTCATACTTGGCCCGGTAGTCTGTATATGTCCAGCCATAAACCTGAACTTCGTTCGTTGTGCTGGGATGCCAAACAGCAGTGTAGCGAACTTCGTTATTGATAACGTAAGGTTGAATCATTTTTAACCGCCAACCTTGATTCCAAAGTTCATCATATTTTGCGCGATAATCTGTATAGGTCCAACCATAAACCTGAACCTCGTTTTCTGTACTTTGTCTCCAAACTGCGGTGTAACGAACCTGACCGTTAATGACATAAGGTTGCAATATTTTTAAACGCCAGCCTTGTGGCCAAAGCTCGTCATATTTTGCGCGGTAATTGGCGTAGGTCCATCCATACACCTGGATTTCTCCGCTGGTACTGGGTCGCCAAACAGCGTTATATCTTACAACTCCATTGACTACAAAAGGTTGAAGGCTGAACAAACGCCAACCTTGTGTCCACAAGTAATCGTATTTTTTACGATAATCATCGTAAGTCCATGCATAAACTTGAATTTCACTCGTGGTACTTTTGTTCCAGACTGCAGTATAAGTTCCCGGAACACCTGATGATTTTTTCCCGGAAAATTGTTTGATTTTACAATTGGTTGTATTGGGTAAATTATTTTCATTAAACAATAACGCACAGTCTCTTATTTGCCCTGCTGCAATTATGTGATCAGCATTGGTTTGTGTTTGCCCCGGTAACATCCACAATGGTGATGCAGCCGAGTGAGGATTTTTGCTAGCTTGAGTAACACCACCTGTTGCTATCATGGCAAAACTACGTGCGGTTCCACCCGATCCTTTATTACTTACTCCCAATCTATGACAACCCAAACATAAATTATTGGGAACTTCTACTTGATAAGCTTTCCAATCAGCAAATGCTTCGCCAACAAAATAATAGGGCTGGTCGCTATTGAAATTAGAATCTTGTGCTCCCGGTAATTTGTTAATACCAGCAAGTTGAGTGAGGTAGGGTGAGCGTACTATGGGTCCATTGTCATGGCATGACACACAAGTGAAACTGCTATTTGCAATTGCAGTCGGTGTCATCCAGAAGGCGGGATTGCCAACACCTTTTGATGGAGCTTTTACTTTTCCTACATGAGAAAGGCTACCAAGAGCACCTTGATAAAAACAGGTTGCTCCATTTTTTTTGTTATGTTGAATCACGGCAATATCACCATACATGCCTGCGGCCATTCCCTGTTTTCGGCAATGAGCGACTACGTAAGCATCTGCAGTGTTTGTCAGGACTTGAAATCGACTACCTGGATCACAAACACCGTTTAACACATTTGGCCTATCGCAAAATGATCCATTGTGATTGGTGGTTGGCACCAGAGTGCCGATATCGCAATCAAAATCGGGAACTGTGACGCCAATTTCGGCATCACATTTTTGTGCGTAGACCTCTAAAGTTTCGGCGTGAATGGAGAAGCAAAAAACGTATGAAAAAAACAGGAGTAGAAGTTTAGCGGTAATTGAATGTGAGAATGCAAAAGATCGTTTCATAAATTATTCCTTAAATTAGACTGACCAGCGGCAGATCAGACTAAGCGATATTTTTTCTTACCTCTATATTTTTCGGTGCCAATGATATTTTTATTTAATATTCAAACATAAATATCAATGATTTTAGTTCGGGGAGTTGAGTCAGCAACTGCATTAAATATGCGACTTACAGGGTCAGTATTTTGCGGTACGCGTTTACCGGTGTTTTTGGTGTCACTGGTTTTTTCGGGAGGAGGAATAGGAGTTGGTGTGGGTTGAACGAAATATTCATTGGGTTTCTTTGGGTCAAGCTTGGCTTCGAGTGTGACGGCATCCCGCTCTGTTGGGTTAACGCGCGTACGCAGTACGCCATAACCCAAAGAGGAATAACCCAAGTAATCGCCAATGACCATAACGAGACCTAGACGTTAAACAAAAAGTGCATCACATCTCCATCCTGAACAATGTATTCCTTACCTTCTTTGCGCGACTTGCCCGCATTTTTTGCGCCTTGTTCACCTTTGTATTGAATGAAATCTGCATAAGCAATGGTTTCGGCACGGATAAAACCTTTTTCAAAATCGGTGTGAATAACACCGGCAGCTTGCGGTGCAGTGGCGCCTACAGGAATTGTCCATGCGCGAACTTCTTTGACGCCAGCGGTGAAATAAGTTTGCAAACCCAACAATTGATAACCTGCGCGAATGACGCGATTTAGTCCAGGTTCTTCCATACCCATTTCGTCGAGAAATTCTTTTTTATCATCGCCGTCAAGCTCGGCGATATCGGCTTCCAGTTTGTTGCAGATGGGAACCACAATAGATTTTTCTTCAGCGGCAATTTTTCTGACTGTGTCGAGATGGGGATTATTTTCAAATCCATTTTCCGAGACATTGGCGATATACATTGTGGGTTTCAGTGTGAGCAAATTAATTTCTTTCAGCATCGCCACTTCATCTTTTTCCAGATTAAAAGAGCGCAGTGGTTTGGCTTCATTTAAATGGGGCTGGATTTTTTCCAACAGTGCTTTCATGGCAAGAGCGTGTTTGTCACCGCCTTTGGCGGATTTGGCAAAACGGTTCAAAGCTTTTTCAACAGCATCCAGATCAGCCAGTGCCAATTCGGTGTTGATCACATCTATATCGGCAGCAGGATTCACTTTGTTGGCCACGTGAATCACATTGTCATCATCAAAACAGCGCACCACATGGGCAATAGCGTCAGTTTCGCGGATATTGGCCAGAAATTTATTACCCAGGCCCTCGCCTTTGGATGCGCCCGCAACAATACCGGCGATGTCGATAAATTCCATAGTGGTAGGGACTATACGCTCAGGTTTGACCAGTTCGGCCAGTTTGTCCTGGCGTGGATCAGGTACTGCCACAATCCCTGCATTGGGCTCGATAGTACAGAAAGGAAAGTTTTCAGCACTGATTCCCGCATTAGTGAGTGCATTGAATAAGGTTGATTTGCCGACGTTAGGTAAACCGACAATGCCGCAATTGAAGCCCATAAAATGATCCAGATAAATAAGAAGTGTTTAATTTTGCAGGCGGCGATTATACATGCTTTACCCTGTTACGGCTTGAGGGTAGGCTGGCGATGTTAGATAATGATAGCTAGTGATCAAATTTGCTGTGTTAACAATAATAGGATTACAGCATGAGCATGTACGATTTCATTTATCGGTTTGATGATTACGAACTCCAGCCCAAAGAAGGTAGATTACTCAGACTTAATGAAGATCTTGCGATGGGTTCCAGAACCTTGGATCTGTTGACTTTGCTGGTGCATAACGCCGGTAAACTGGTGACCAAGGAGTCCATATTTGCCACCCTCTGGCCGCATGTTGTTGTCGAAGAAAATAATTTGCATGTCCATATTTCCATGCTGAGGAAGCTCTTGGGTAATGACAAAATTGTCACCTTATCAGGCAAAGGTTATAGGTTTACCATTCCGGTGAAAAGTTATCCCTATGCTGAGCATCAACACCTCAGCACTGTGCGTAATTTGAAAATTATATTGCTCGACGATCATTTATTAATTCGTGAAGCCATGTGTGGAGTGTTGCGTGAACTGGTCGCGGATGTAGTGGTACTGGAAGCTGTTAAGGCATCGGATGTCCGTAATATTCTTAAGCAAGTGAATGATATTCATTTATTAATATTGGATTTGGGATTGCCGGATATTTGTGGATTGGAATTTTTAAAAGAATTACGTCAATCCCATCCTCATTTGCCGATAGTGGTTATGTCAGGAATGGTTGATCAGCAAAAGGTTTTGGAAGTTGTTAACTCGGGAGCCTTGGGATTTATTCCCAAAGCGACTTCGCGTCAAGTCATGATCAATGCGATGAAACAAGTACTTGCAGGTAATGTTTATGTTCCTGAGGATTTATTTCGTCCTGCCAATCAAGCCCGTTTTTAATAAGTTAAATACTGGGCAACCAGAGAACGAATGATCATAGGTTGTATGGGCTTACTCAGCAGGGTGAAACCTGCACTGTGGGCTTCGTTGATTTTTTCCATATCAGTATTGCCGCTCATTAAAAAAGCCGGAATATTTTTTTCGGAACTATGACGAATTTTTCTGACTGCATCAATGCCGGTTTCACCATTGCCGAGTGAGTAATCAGAAATAATCAAATCAGGAATAACCGCAAGATTTGTCAGATTGTTGATTGCTGCTTTTATCGATGTTGCCGTAATGATGCGACAACCCCAAGGCGTCATAAATCCTTCCATGGCTTTTAATACCAATGCATCATCATCAATAATTAATATCTGTTTGTTGTTGAAAAAATGATTGTCGGTGATGAGTGGGTAGTCAGTAGGTTCAAGAATATCCTCTGAATAATCCAGCAATACAGAAAAGCATGTACCTTTGGTGAAAACAGATTTTACTTTCACCTGGTGATTAAGCAGGCCGCATAATTTATTGACTATAGCTAATCCAAGCCCCATGCCTTGATCGTAACCGGCTATTTTAGGGGTGGTTTTTTTAACTTGAAAGTTTTCATCAAAAATACGACGTTGGTCTTCGGGTTTTATACCTATGCCTGTATCCCATACCTGAATTTCAACTTTGTCGCCACGCTTGCGACTACCAATCAGAATTTTTCCTTTCTCGGTATAACGCAAGGCGTTATTAACTAAATTGAGCAAAATTCTTTCCAGTAATATGGGCTCACTCTTCACATAAAAAGGTGATGATCTGAATGTCAGTTGCAGACCTTTGTTTTTCGCTGTTTCTCGAAACGTATTGTCGAGTCGTTTGAAAATATCGTCGAGTCTGCAATTTTGCAATTGAGGATTGGCAACATCAGTATTTAACTTTGAAATGTCCATTAAATTTTCAAAGAGTTCATTAATGCTGATAATACAGGAATCAATGTGGGTTAAAATTTTTTCCCGAGTGACTGCGTCCTGGGCTGAGTGCAAATGTGCAACAAATAAATTAAGTGCATGCAAGGGTTGTCGTAAATCATGATTGGCTGCTGCAACCAGTTTTGATTTTGCTAAATTAGAGAGATTGGCAGCTTCTGCGATTTTTTTTTCACGACTTAAATTTTCAACCAGGGTGATGTTGTCAATTAATGCTGTTTCCAGATTACGTGTGCTGTCTTTGGCTTCCTGACGCTTTCTTGCTATGTAGTTAGCTTCTGCTGTTAACCACCAAGCACCGGTTGCCAATGCTACCCATTCAATCAAGTCAAGAAAAAACACGCGATTATATTCGCTATGGTAGTGCTGCCATACAATAATGCCGCCCATGATAATCAACGGCAATAAGCTGACCCAAAATAATTTTTTAGGTCGTACTCGCAGGGTTAGGCTCATGGGAACTACAAGCAACAAAATTAAAAATGCTCCGCGTACTTCGGAGGCAAAAAAAATTAAGAACATATAGCCCAGCATTGCATATACGCTTTGCGGAACCGTCAGACTGGGATCACTGAAATAAAGATTGAGGCGACTGCGAATGATGCTGTAAAAAATAATGTTGGCAAACAAAGGAACCAGAATAATCGCGACAGCTGGAAAGCCCGGTAAGTAACCATTAATCATGGCGAAATAAGTCAATAGGGCAACCGCCAAGTAGGCTTTGTTTGCGGCCAGACAGCGTTTAATTCTTAGCGCTTGTGCTGGATCATTACTAAATATCAATCTTTGTAAATTCATTTTATAAAACTTCTTTCCCGCTGACATCTTTACCTTTCAGGCATTCACTTAACACTTCACGAGCAGCTATGGCTGAGTGCCATTCAAGTTCAAAAATTGTGTTACCTTCATAATCAATTTTAAACTTTAATTTATCATCCATGCCTGCCATGGCGGCTTCTATTGTAGGTACAGAAAATTTTATTTCATCTGAAAAACCGATAGTGGAATTAAAAGCTGTTACAGTCGCTGCTGGATCATTACCTTGTGTCAGCGTAACTTTCACTTTTGCAATTTCTTTCGGATCATCCGGGCGCGGAAAAGTTTCCGGAGGCTCAACCGCAATGAAACTCAGCATTGCACCTTTGTAATCACCACCCGGGCCAGAAATGCTGATCATTTTGTCGTTTTGCCAATAGACAGCTGTACAAAATTCACCAGGCTTTGCGCCGCTTTTGGCTTGAAAGAATTGCCAAAAACCATTTTCAACTTTTTTGCGTTTGGGATCGTTCAACACGAGATCTCTTGATTCTTCAATTGCATCTTTCGCGTTGATTTCTTTTTTGGCAGTTGAAAGCAAATCTTCCATAGGATCATAAGCTTTTGTCACAGAAAACAGATGCGCGGTCACTAATGACAGCAACAAAACTATTTTTTTCATATTCTTATCCTTTCATTGAATTCTTTAGTTGAATTTTTAATATGAGTTTAATTTGGGGCTTCTAAAAGACCATCACACGCAAATATCACTTGGCCGATTTGATTGGAGTTAGTCCAGATTCTGACATCAACTACACGCAAAATATTGTTATTATCAGGATGCAAAATAAATTGCACATTACAATTTTCATAAAGCCCTTCTTCCCACGCTGCACCTTGCATATTGCCAACCACAACACGATTATCAAATTCCTGACCGTAACTCATAAAATGCAAATCGCCAGCATCAGTTATTATGGGAGCGCCCATAGTAGCAGCAACATCTTGTTCGGTTTTACCTTCCCACAAAATTAGCATATTGGATTCATTGCGCGATAATTTTCGGCCACCTCTAATTTCCGCCGCCATTTTAGATTTTGCATCCATCTGCTTGATGTTAGCTTCTAATTCCGACTTCATTCCGGATGCCATTCGATCATATTGTTTTTGAATTTCATCCATTTTGGCTTTGTATTCTGCCAATTGTTTTTTAGTGGGACGACTTGACCATTTTCCAGATGGATCTGGTCGTTTTTCACCTACCCATAATACTGACCATGCAAAATCCAAAAACTCGGATGACAAATTTTGTCTCACTAATTGCAAATCTCCAGGTAAACCAATTTTGTTAATTTCTTTTTTAAACACATTGAGATCGCTTTTTGCTTTCGCCGTTTTAATAATGGCACTGCGCAACTCGTCTTCATAGCAAGCAATTTTGTGCAGCTTGAGTAACACTGGTGAATCCGATGTGCTCCAATCACCTGCCGGGATTACGCCACTTTTCAAATCTTCGCGACGAAGCATCCAGCTATTTTCGCCTACACGCACATTGACTGGTGCATTGAAATCGGGACGTTGAGGGGTGTTTTTTTCGTCCAGAGGGTTGCTGGCTGCACATTCAAATTGTAACTGCAGCATAGTGAATTCAGGTTTATTGGGATGTTCATAGACTATAGTGGTATCTAGCTGTTGAATTTTGATGGGCCCGAACATTTTATCTACAGGGGTTACGTCCCATACAATCGCGAAGTTAGCAAAATAGGCTTCACGACTACCTTTCTCACCTTGAATATGAACTAATGCCGATTGTGCAGATACTTGGGTAGTGAAACAGATTGTCAGAATAAGAAATAGAATTTTTTTAAGATCCATGGCTATTACCGATTGAAGGTTTATTGAATAATTCTGATATAACACTTGCCTCTAGTTGTTATATGTAAATAATTGTACTGGAAAAGCCGTTGTCCAACAAAAAATAAGGCCAGCAAATTGCTGGCCTTATTCAGGTTAACTGAAATTTTAGTTTAGAAGTTAAATCTAAAAATTCAATTTAATGGCGGGTTATTTTTTGTAATTGAAAATCACATTGACACGGCGATTATCCTGCTGACCTGCAGCACTGGTGTTGTAAGAGTAACGACGGGTTTTACCAAAACCTTCTGCAGTTAAACGTGAACGCTCAATACCTTCGTTTTGCACGAGATAATCTACTACATTTTGCGCGCGTTTCAGGGAAATTTCCTGGGCGAGTGCTGGCGTAGTTTGCAAGTTGGCAGTGTGACCCTCAACAGTTGCTGTGACGGTTTTGTTTTCTTTCAAAAATTTTGCGACCTTGGCAAGCTCATTGTGATACTTGGGCTTGATGGTGGCACTGTTGATATCAAATTCAATCAACATACCCATAGTCACGCGCGCTGCTGCTGGCGATAAACCTTCAATGTCATTGGCGCAAGCAATCACAGTATTAATGCGACGGTTGGCACGTTTACCATCTTCAGTAGAGTTATCCGCAATCGGACGAGTATCACCGTAACCTACAGCTGAAATTCGATTGCTCGCAATACGCTGTTCAATTACCAAATAATTCATCACACTTTCAGCGCGATCACGCGACAACATCTGATTGGCTTCTGGTGTGCCGACGTTGTCGGTATGGCCTTCAACCACAGCACGAGTATCGGGATATTTCTTCAAAAAAGTTCCAACTACTGCAAGGCGCTCCAAATCTTCGCGCTGGATTTCGTCGTTATTAATTTCAAACTGGATATCCAACATACTGCAATATTCTTCAGTAAGTTTTGCACTGCGTTGGGTAACGGGTTCAGCCACAACGGCTTGGACCGGTGCTGCATGTTGTTCGCCAAAGCGATAAAGCGCGCCCAGTGAGTACATATTGATGCTGCCGTTGTTGCTCATCACATCATTAATGGCATAACGTTCTGCTTCAAGACGCATTCCAAAATTCTGGCTGAAGTCATATTGCAAACCACCTCCCCATTTAAAATTCACATCCTGTTCGCGGCGATAACGATCTGTGACTATGACGTTGTCGCTACCTTGAAAACGATCTTTTGATTCATAGTAATGCGCACCCGCACGAGCAAAGGCCGATAAATTTTCTGTCATTGGCATTGAGCCAACTAAATCAATATTAAAGCCTTTGGTTTTGGTTCTGGTCTTTAATGCGCCGACTTGATCTTTTATTGCGCGCGAACCAAATTGGCCCAAATCAAAATAACCAGCTTCAACCGCAAAGTTATTATTCAATTGATAGCCCGCAAATAATTTATAGCCGTTATCGCGATCGTCATCCGTAATCGACGTCAAACCACCGCCTAATTCGTTGTTGGCAATCACGCCATCATTAATACTTTCGTGAGTTTGGCCGATATTTAAACCGCCGTACCAATTAGAAGTGAGATCGTATTTATTGTCATCTTGTGCAAGCAAGATTGGGCTGCTTACCATCGCTAAACTTATAGCTATAGCAAGGTGAGCAGGTTTAAGAGTTTGCGATTGAGTTTTTGTGCGCGAATTTATTTGTGTGTGTTTCATGTATAACTCCAGAAGATGCGCCGTCTATGATTACGCAGGTTGCGCAGCCTGACCTTAGGCTCAATTATTTGAGCGGCTTCTTCGGCAGTTAGTATTGGGTTTTTTACAGAACTAGACAGTGCGTTGGCGTACGCTCGCATTTCTATTTTCAAAAGTGCCAATTTTTTCAAACGCTTCTATAAGCCATTGAGTCAAGGCTTTATTCACGCGCATCGGTTGTTCGAGTGCAGAGAGGTGACCGGAATTATCAACAATTATTAATCCGGCGTCTTTAATTTCTGTCACCATTTCTTGATGTAAACCTATAGGTGTAATTGCATCCTCACGACCGCATAACACCAGGGTTGGGCATTTAATTAATGACAAGGATGGAATGCTATCGATACGCCCGGCGATTGCTCGCTGCTGGCGAATAAAAATTTTATTGCCGAGGCTTATCGCCATATCCGCAACTAAATCCACTAAAGACTCATCTTCCATATTTGCGGCATGTAATTGTTTAGGCATTAACTCATCAATAACAGATTGATAATTAGTTTCTGCTTGTTCAATGGCTTCACTACGCTTTTCCAGTGCGGTGAGTGTGTCAGGTCGCGCGCTGGTATCCAGTAGTGCTAAAGCCAAAATTCGTTCCGGTTCCTGACGCATAATTTCCAGCGCAACGTAACCACCCATCGACAAACCTGCCAATGCAAATTGCCCACTTGGTGCGCTGGCTAAAACGTTGGCGGCCATTTCAGCAATTGTGTGTCCTTTGGTTAAATCACTCACAGACACCTGTGCAATATCTGCAAGCCCTGAAGCTTGATGTTGCCACAAACGTGAATCGTTGACTAACCCGGGCAATAAAACAAGATGCGGAAGTTGAGTTACCATGGAATTCTCCAATTAGCTAAAAAACAAATCCAAAATTTCATAAAGCTAAAAAATTAATATTGAATTCATTAAAGGAGTTTGCCGTTTTGGAAGGATCAACTCTGTTCGGCAGAGCACAGAACGAGCTAATAATAAATAGCGGACTAATAAAAAATAATTAAATTGATAAGGGCTTTGATAGTGGATCAAATCGCGGGTGACTCAATCCAACTTACTGGGTGTGAAGATTTTTCATGGCTTTATTCCAATCACCTATTATGGCATCCGGCATGGAATCTATAGCTTTCTGAATGGATTTTTCAATTAATTCCTGCTCTGCAGCAGGTGCTCGTTTGAGTACAAAATTGGCAACTTGTGCAGCAACACCTGGGTGACCAATGCCCAAACGCAAACGCGCAAAATTGGGATTGTTACCAAGTGCTGCAATAATATCTTTTAAACCATTATGCCCCCCGTGGCCGCCACCCTGTTTAAAACGCGCAACACCGGGTGCTAAATCCAACTCGTCATGTGCAACTAAAATAGCTTCGGCTGGAATTTTAAAAAAATTCGCGAGTGCACCAACGGATTGTCCGCTACGATTCATATAGGTAGTCGGAATCAGCAAACGAACTTCTTGACCTTGAAATTGTGTTTTTGCAGTAAACCCAAAATATTTATTATCAACCACTAAATTGGCACTGCATTTTCTGGCAAATGCCCGCACAAAATCTTCGCCAGCATTGTGGCGGGAGTTTTCGTATTCGCTGCCCGGATTTCCGAGGCCGACAATCAGTTGAATGTTTGGCATGATGAATTATGTTGTTTATTGATTTAAAAAATAGTTTCAATAAAAAAGGGCAGAGTCCGAAGATTCTGCCCTTTTTGGTAAATGCAAAAATTAAGCCTCTTCGCTTTCTTCTGCGCCACCTTTTGGCTTCACAATAGTGGCAACGGCCAAATTGTGTGACTCGCCTTTCAGCAAATCAGCTGAGGTGACACCGGCTGGCAATTTCAGATCAGAAATGTGAATGATCTGGCCAATTTCAGTATCTATCAAATCAACTTCAATAAATTCTGGCAAGTTATGTGGCAAGCACACAATGTCCAACTGGGTCAGGTTGTGAACAACTTTACCACCTTGAATTTTCACAGCCTTGCTCACTGCTTCATTAATGAAGTGCAGAGGAACGTGAGTGTGAACTTTAGTGGACTTATCGATGCGCAAAAAGTCTGCGTGTAATACGACAGGTTTTGATGGATGGCGCTGCAAATCTTTCAGAATGACATCTTGCGCTTTTCCATCAACATTTAAGCTGATGATGTGCGAGTAGAAAGATTCGTGTTCCAAATGCTTCGACAATTCATTGTGCGAAACACTGATGTTTTGCGGATCTTTTTTGCCGCCATAAATAATGGCAGGTACTTGATCAGCCAAACGACGCAGGCGGCGGCTCGCACCTTTCCCCATGTCGTTACGTGCTGTGGCGTCTAATTTAAAGTCTTCAGACATGATAATGTCCTCTTGGTTAAACCTGTCAGTCCGCGACCAGAACTTTCAGGGGTTACAAAAACCCGAATTATTTCGGGCGGTTTATTGAGTGCAGGTTTCGCTAATCGCGAAACATTGCACTCAAGGATTCTTCATTGCTCAAACGACGCATGGCTTCTGCCAGCATTTTCGATAAGGTTAACACGCGAATACGCGAACATTGCTGAGCCGCTTCACTCAGGGGAATCGAATCAGTTACAACCAATTCATCCAACACCGAGTTGTTAATGTTGTCTATGGCTTTGCCGGATAAAACCGGGTGCGTACAGTAGGCGATCACTTTTTTCGCGCCGTGTTCTTTCAGCGCTTTTGCGGCACTGCAAAGAGTGCCGGCAGTATCAATAATGTCATCGACCAGCAAACAGGTTTTGTTTTCAATCTCACCAATAATATGCATGACTTCTGCAACATTGGCGCGAGGACGACGCTTATCGATAATCGCCAAATCAGTGCCCAATTGTTTGGCAACGGCGCGTGCGCGAACAACACCACCAATATCCGGAGATACAGTAATCAGATCCGGGAAATGTTGTTGTTCTATATCTTCCAGCAGTACGGGCGATCCATAAACGTTATCAACCGGAACATCAAAAAAACCTTGAATTTGTTCAGCATGTAGATCAACAGTGAGTACACGATCTACCCCCACACTTACCATCATGTCCGCGACGACTTTAGCAGTAATGGGTACACGAGCAGAACGTACGCGACGATCCTGACGTGCATAACCAAAGTAGGGGACAACCGCTGTGATTCGGCCTGCTGATGCACGACGAAGTGCGTCGACCATGACAATCAGTTCCATTAAATTGTCGTTGGTTGGTGCGCAAGTGGGCTGAACTACGAATACATCGCGACCGCGTACATTGGTCAGCAACTCGACATTAATTTCGCCATCAGAAAATTGTGATACCGAAACCTCACCTAAAGACATGCCGAGGTTTTCGACAATTTTGCGGGCGAGTTCAGGATTGGCGTTGCCGGTAAATACCATTAATTCAGACACGTCGAGTACCTTTTAAGTCGGTCCAGTAAGTCGGTATAGAAAACTGCGCAGGTTTCATCTTTAGGGAATTTTCCTGCTAGGGAACAATTTAAATAATGGCTGAAAAATATGGCAGGGGTAAAAGGATTCGAACCTCTGAATGGCGGGATCAAAACCCGCTGCCTTACCACTTGGCGATACCCCTGTGGATGATTAATGACTGGGTAGTAAATAGTAGCTGGGTGAAAGGTTGATACCTTGTGCAACAAAGCTTTTCACTTTTAAACCATTTACTCGCAAATCCGCTATTTTTGTTTGAGCTTTTAGGGCTGAATCAGCATCCTGAAAGCTTGCAAAAACACACGCACCTGTACCCGTCATTCGAGGTTGGTATCCCGACCCTTCCAACCACTGCAAGCACTCATTTACCTCAGGGTAAAGTTTTCTTACCAGCGGCTGGCAGTCGTTATGACCACCCCCTTCAAGAAAGGCCGCCACTTTAATGGCCGGCGTATCTCTTGTCAAATCTTTGTGCGAAAAAATTGCAGCGGTTGAAACATGGCAATCCGGCTGTACCACGAGGAACCAATTTGTAGCTAAATCAATGGGTTCCAGTTGCTCACCTACACCTTCTGCCCACGCGGTTCGCCCCTGAACAAACACCGGAACATCAGCACCCAAGGTCAGGCCAATTTCACTCAATTCCTGTCGATTTAAATGGCACTGCCAAAGATGATTCAGCGCCACCAAAGTAGTGGCGGCATTGCTACTGCCGCCGCCAATTCCGCCTCCCATAGGCAGTTTTTTTTCCAGTTGAATATGCACTCCCCGATTGATTGTCCGGTGATACTTTAATTTCATTGCCGCACGAATAATCAGGTTGTCTTCATATTTAACGCCTGCGAGTTCCGGCTCAAGTTGGATCAGATCCTCCTCAATAAGGGTAAAGCTTAATTGATCACCATAATTTAATAATTGGAAGACAGTTTGCAGTTGGTGATAACCATCACTGCGGCGACCGGTGATATGCAAAAAAAGGTTTAATTTGGCAGGCGAAAGCAGGCTTAAGCTATTGGTCATCTTCTTGTAGTGTCCATTCGCGCACTATCAGGGTTAAACGAAAATCCTGAAAACGAGCAGTTACTTTTTGAGGCAGGTAGAGGGTTTGATTTTTATAGCCCAGTTGATGATAAGACAAATATTCAATCGACCAACCGGATTGTTTCAATGATCCAATCAGCCCCATACCGTTATCCTTGATGCTGTTGATTTTTACATTGGGTGCAGGCAATCCCCGTATCCAGTACTTCAATTGGGTCAAGGGTAGATTCCATCCAGTGATCTCGTGAATTAATTTTTCAGCCGAGTTTGCCCTTACCTCAGGCTTGCCTTTTTCTTTAAGGATGACTTGTTTTCCATCGCCCTCGATATGCATGGATTTTTGCCCAAGTGGGCCGATCAACTGGATATCGTAGGCTTCAACTTGCTGCATCCATTTGATATTGGCGCTTCCTGAATCTTCAGGTGTTTGTATGCCCAATTTACCGCTTAATTTCCAATGATTGAGAGGGCTGAGTGTCTCTTGATGGGTTTTGAATTCAACAGATGTCAGTGTCTTGTGTGCACAGGCTGAAAGCAGGATTGATAAAAAGGCAACAAAGATGAGTCTGTAAGTCATGTTTGGCAGCTGAATGGGTAAGGGCTCAGCATCATAATCAATTTGTGATGATTAGGGCAGTCAATAAAATTTCTTGGAAGGCTGGGTAATTTCTCTGGAAAGTAACCAGGTTTGTTGTATCAAAAAAGCATCGGAGCTGGCTCTATGGCGGCGAATCTTTAACTGCGACT
>CAZICR010000026.1:0-14674 GCA_964537795.1 uncultured Cellvibrionaceae bacterium
TTACGCTCAATGCCCAGCTTCAAAGTAGCAATTGCTAAAGGATAGTGAAACTGCTTTGCATACAGTTTTGATAACTGTATATAACTGGTTTCGGAATATGGTTGTTCCTGAATGGCTTGCAAAAGTGTTTTATGTAAGAGGGAATAATTAACTTTTTTTTCTTTTTCCTGTTGATAATGGAAATGTATGTATTGTGCAAATGCTGGAGGATTCAACGATTTTTGATCTTCAGGTGTCAACTGGTTGAAATAGTTTTTTGCAAGCAAGTAAGCCCCTAGATCGCCCATAATCAACGAACGATAATAGATTTTGTAAAGCGCCTTAATGGTGGAAACATTACCTGGAATAATATTCAGCACGGTTTGAAAGGATTTTATTGCTTGATCGCGACTAAACGGACGAAGGGTTTCTTCATAATCATGCCAGTAAACCATACCCAGGCTGTACCATTTTTCTGGATCATCTGGATCCTGGTCGCGGGCTTTTTCTGCTTGTATTATTTCCGGTGTTTTAGCAGTGGATTTCTTTAATTCTTCTGCTTGTTTTTTATGTAGATTATTTTTTTCTATTTCTTTAATAACAGCTTCGGTTAAGTTGCCAGAGTTTTGCAATGTCTGGCAACCAACTAATAAAACACTGAACAATAGCAGGACACAAAATTTCATGGGTTATAACCCAGCAGTTCAGCTTTATGAAAGGATTTATCCGACTCACTCAGTAACTCATTATAACCCTGAGCCAATCCTAATAAGTAATAGGCTTCTCCAGAAGCAGGTGCGGCAATTATTGCCTCTTCTGCGATTTTGAGTGCTTCAGCATATTGACCGTTTTTAATATGCAAACGAATAAGTGCCAATTGTTGCTGCTGAGTTGATTGCCCGGATTTCTTGACAGCGGCAAGTTCCGCATCAAAGCTATTGTAAACATAACTTAAATTCCAATCCGGAGTATCCAGCAATTCCCTTACATGTTGATAATAATCAGCATAATTCTTTAGGCTGATATCAACCGCTTTCATCACTAAAGCCTGTTTTATTTGAAATCCATTTTTAATTTCTTCACCCGATTGATTAAGATTGAAGTAGGCATTTTCACTATTTTGCCCCTGAACTTTAAGCTGCAACTTATAATTGGTATTGGGTGGCGTAAAAACAATTGTAGAATTAATACTGTATCCGGGATTCAATACAAAACGTTGCTTACGATTTTCAGGTTTATCGAGATTACGTAAATCCGCAAACAGATTGATAAGTTGCGTAATATTAAAACCATACTCCAAAGGCTTCTGCTCACCTGCCCAAACATTGGTAAACCTGATTCGCCCTTTTAAGTAAAATCCTTCCCACAAACTATCCGCATTATTAGCCTGCAACTGAATGACTTCAGCAGATGAGTAAATATTCTTTATAAAATCATGAAAATATTTTTCGCGGTCAGGTGTGTACTGCCACATACTTCGCAGACGCTGTTCGTACATTCCGGAAAAGTGAATTTCAAAACCAGCCTCTATGTTTCGCCCGGATATTTTGTCAAACACCAATTTAAAATCAACGTTGTGATCTTTGGCAGCAACAGCAGGCAAAGTAGTAATTTGATTGGTTTTTTTGTTTACAACCAGCGCTGGCTGATCCTCAATACCCACTGAAAAACCGGGATATAAATTGGCATCGCCGGTAGTATCCATCCAGGTTTCCTGCAATCCGGTTTGCGCAGGAATATGCACAATCATATGATCAAATGTGACGGCGGGAATTGTCATATCCGGAACACCGCGACTACGAGTCGCAATCAATGCGGGGTTAGCTTCTACCCCCAAAGCTCTTAACAAGGTAACAGCAAAAACAGTTTGATCCTTACAGTCACCATAACCATTTTTTAATACCTCTGCAGCATCGTGCGGTTCATAACCACCACGACCAACGTGAGCAAATACATAGCGGATTTTATCCTGCATTAGACTATAAACAGCTTTGGTTTTTTCTTCCGGAGTTTTTGCTTTGGTATTAATTTCATTGACCAGCAACTGCATTGTTGCATCCAGTTTCAGATGTGGGGAAATAAGATCATCAGCCCAGTGAGCAATTGACATCCAATTTTTTTCTGTACCGGCGCGAACATAGGCAGCATAGCTATAATCGCGTTGCATATATTCTTGCAACTGCACTGCAGGCAGATTTTTTACCTGCCACTTATAAATATTATGATTACTTTTTTGTGACTGATTAAATTTAACACCGAATTCTCCTGCATCGTTAAAATACAATGGTTTACCCATTGATGATTGAATTTCCAATTCAGACAACACTACTTTATCGGCCCGACTACCCTGGCCTGCAGCCCTGTCTTCCCACCAATTAAAACTAAAACTATCGAACCAGGCACCTGGCATTATTTTTTTCATTTCAGTGCTGGAATATTGAAATTCAATAATCGAACCTTTACGTACATTGGGTAAAGAAAAAAGTAATTCCTTTTGATCGTGATAAAAATTTTCATCTGCCGGACTTTGTATTTGCGTAGCATCTGGTTGAATACTGTGAATTTTTCCATCTGACGTGCGAACTCGGGCAAAATCCAAGGCAATAGTTTCATAAAAACTATTAAAGTTAACACTGACCTGACTGTAATCCCGTGCAGCTTCATCACTATTGATATGCACGGCCACATAAGAGACTAATCGGGAAAAACCTTCCTGATCCAATTTGATAAGAGTTTTTCGTAACAACACTGTTGCTTCCGATTTTTCATCAATTTTGGTTTTTGCCAATTTCGATAAAGATGGTGCCAATCTTTCTGGTTTTTTAATTTCATTGGCCGATGTAACAGTCACGCCGGAAGAAATAACCAGAAGAATTAGAAAAGTCCGGCAGATTAAACGTGTATTCATAAATAATTTACTTGCTGGTTTTGAAATCAGATACTCACCCAAACCTGTTTTTTCGCACTTTCAAACATAGCGTCAATGACACGCATATTGGCCAAGGCATCGATTAATGGTGTAGGCACGCTGGTATTATTTAAAATACTCAGTGCGAAAGCATCAGCCATTTCACTGTATTGATCAGCAGGATCAAACTCCATCAATTCCAATTTCTTGTCGCGTCTTAATAACAGGGTTTGCGAATCAAGAGGCTCAGGATTAAAGGGCCAATTGATTTGGATGCTACCCTTTTCACCGGATGCCAACACCACTTGTCCATTTTCAATTTTAGTGGCAACTGTAAAACTCGCTAGCGCATCGGTAAAATCCATAATCCCGGTTAACAAACAATCCACTTCATAGTCAGGCCATGGAGTAATTTGTGCAAACACCCGCTGCGGTTCCCGACCATACAAATAACGCGCAACTGAAATGGGGTAACAACCTATATCCAACAAAGCGCCGCCGCCCCATTCAGCTCTATTACGAATATTGGCGCTATCGCGATTATTGTAATAAAAATGGCTTTGAATACTGCGCAGCTTGCCGATCACATCTGCATCTATCAATTCTTTGGTTTTTTTCCATTGCGGATGAAAGCGATACATAAAAGCTTCCATCACTTTTATCTGCGGATTTTTTTCTGCGAGATTCAACAAAGGTGCAATATCTTGAGCATCCAGTCCCAAAGGTTTTTCACAAAGTAAATGTTTACCTGCTTCAATAACAGCAACTGAATAGGGAATATGCAGATGATTAGGTAATGGATTATAAATTGCGTCTATTTCAGGATCAGCAAATAATTCTTCGTAACTTCCGTAAGCTTTTTCAATCGATAATTTTTCAGCAACATTTTTAGCGGTATTTATATCGCGCGAGGCAATAGCCACAACCTGATTATGTTTGGATTTTTGTATGGCGGGTATAACTTTCGCAACACCAATATTGGCTGTACTGATAATTCCCCATCGAATTTTTTTTGTCATGATGTACTCCAATTTTTCATCCATCCTCTCACTAGTGAAGGAGGGAAATTTAGATCGTGAAAGTTTTCGAGATTTTAAATCCCCCCTAGCCCCCCTTTTTTAAAGTGGGGAACAGCCCCCTCTCCCTTGATGGGCGAGGGTTAGGGAGAGGGAGTTTTTAATCAACTAAATAAACCCTTAAAAAACAATTTAATGTTATCCCACAATCTTGCAAAAAATCCTGCTTCTTCCACAGCGTGAGTTGCTACCAATGGAGTGTTTACAATTAACTGTCCGTTTAGCTCCACTGTTAAATTACCCAGCTCTTGCCCTTGAGTAATTGGAGCTTTAATCGTTTCATTGATATGCATACTGGCTTTCATAAAGGCTTCACTGCCTTTGGGTAAAGTCAAAGTAATATCTTTTGGTAAACCAATAGTCACCTGATCCGCTTTACCTGCCCAAACTCGTTGAGTTGCCATTTCCTGACCAGCTTTATATAAATTGACTGTTTGGAAATAACGGAAACCATAAGCTAACAATTTTTCCGTTTCAGCAGCGCGCACTTTTTCACTTTCTGTACCCAGTACAACTGAAATTAATCTCATACCATCGCGCTTGGCAGAAGCAACCAGATTGTAACCCGCTTTGCTGGTGTGACCTGTTTTTAAACCATCAACTGTGTCATCGCGATATAAAAGCAAATTGCGATTGCCTTGACGAATATTATTGTAGGTAAAATTTTTCTCGGCATAGATGGGATAGTGGCGAGCGTGATCATAAATAATGGCGCGCGCTAAAACCGCTTGGTCTTTTGCAGTGGTATAAAGTTGATCTGCAGTCACATCATCATCCAGGCCGTGTGAATTGGCATAACGTGTATTGGTCATGCCCAATTCCAATGCTTTTTTATTCATCATGTCGACAAATCCATCTTCATTACCAGCAACATGCTCGGCAATCGCTACCGATGCATCGTTGCCTGATTGAATAATTACACCGCGTAATAAATCGATTACGGATACTTGCGTACCTTCGCGAATAAAACTGGCAGAACCGGTTGAATTTGCCATGCGCCAGGCTTTCACACTGATAGTCACTAAATCCTCTTCCGCGATTTTGCCTTGTTCTATGGCATCAATCGCCAAGTAGCTGGTCATCATTTTAGTCAAACTGGCGGGGTAAGAATGAGCATCTGCATTTTTTTCAGCAATGATATTACCTGTTGCAGCATCAACCAATATCCAGGATTTAGCCGCAACATCCGGTGGCGTTGGAATAACTACCTGTTGTTGCGATTTGATTTGTGCATCTGTAGTTGGGGTAGGCAAACTACTGTTCAAAACTGGTAAATTATTTTGCTGTGCCAGCACCCAGGATGAAAGACCAAGCGTTAATAAACCCAGAGCAACTATTTTTCTTATAACAACTTTTTTCATAACCATTTTTTTCATAACAACGATTTCACCTTTAATAAAAAACTATTTCATTTCACTTCATGTACACCGGATGTACATCGAACAAATTTAATTTGGCCAACTGATCGCGTGCAGCTTGTAACGCTTGCGTGGTTTTAAAGGGGCCTATACGTACCCTGTGTATTTCCTTTGGTGCCAAATCAGAATGTATTACTGGAATAAATGTCAGCTTTGTCGCCAAAGCCGCTGAATACTCTTTGGCAGCATCCAGTGTTGAAAATGCAGCAATTTGTAAAAAGGTATTGTCCGGTAATTGAGTTCCTGCAGAATTGATTGAATTTGTTTCAGCACGACGCGGTATTGCCGGCTCATCATTTGGCAATACAATTTCAACATCTACCAATCCTGTACCATGCTTATGAATACCAATTCGTTGGGCAGCGGCATAACTTAAATCAATAATCCGACCAGCATGAAATGGACCCCGATCATTTACCCTGACCACTACAGTTTTCCCATTGGCAACATTGGTCACACGTACATAGGATGGAATCGGTAAGGTTTTATGCGCAGCAGTCATGGCGTACATATCGTAGATTTCACCATTCGATGTTTTATATCCATTAAATTTTTGACCATACCAACTGGCATATCCCCTTTCCTTATAGGAGGATTCATCTTTAATAAGATGGTAAGTTTTTCCAAGAATCGTATAGGGATTTTTATTACCCGCTATAGTTCTGATTTCTTTTCTTGGAACAGCATCGGGGATATGAGAAAGATCCACATCTTGCATTGGGCCATTATCTTTCTCCTGTGCATAACGGCCTTTTTGAATTTTATCGGAATCTGATTCTGATTCAGGAACGGCAGCTGGCTTTTCGGGAAGGGCATTACACCCAACCAACATTGCAGTTAAAACAATAAAAATAATTTTATGTAACTGACCCTGAATCAAATTCATTTATTGTCCTGTTTTGGTTTTTTTGTCTGCCAAATACTTTGCGGATTTAATTTCCTGGCTGAGTTGATACACTGCCATAGCATACATAGGGCTGCGATTGTAACGAGTGATTACATAAAAATTGTGCAAACCCAACCAATATTCCAAGCCAGCTGCCCCATCAAATTCAATCGCTAACAAAGGCAAGGTATAAGCTGTTTTTTGTTTGGCTTTCAAACCCCGTTTTTTCCATTCTTTGTAGGGTGTTTTGACAGGTTGAATTTCGTTGAACACTAATTTGGTTTTGTCACCAGTAAACTCTGCTGGAATGACGACGGCATTTTTATGTTTCCATCCATGCGCTTTAAAATAATTGGCAACACTGCCTATCGCATCAACCGGGTTATTCCAGATATCTTTAAATCCATCACCATCAAAATCCACTGCCCAGTTGCGATAACTGGATGGCATAAATTGCCCGTAACCCATAGCACCTGCATAAGAACCTTTAAATGCCAAAGGATCTTTTTGTTGTTCGCGGGTTAGCAATAAATAATTAACCAATTCCGAACGAAAAAAGGGTGAGCGTGGCGGATAATCAAAAGCCAAAGTAGTTAAAGCATCTATCACTCTATGGCTACCCATGTTTTTCCCAAAACCGGTTTCAACACCAATAATGGCTACAATAATTTCCCGTTCAACGCCGTATTTTTTTTCGGCGGCGTCCAACGTCTGTGCATGTTGTTGCCAAAATTCAACACCGCTACTGACTCTTTGTGGCTGGATAAATATAGGGCGATAGTCCCGCCAGGGTTTGGATTTTTCCGCAGGGCGTGAAATTGCATCCAGAATATTTTGTTTTTTTTCTGCTGATCGCATCCACTTCAACAGATCTTCTTTTACAAATTGATGTTTGCTGACCATCTCATCCATAAAAATCTTTGCTTCTGCCTGCTGCGAATAATCGGCGTTAACAGGCAAACATAACACTATCAATAAAATTCCAATCAAACGATGCATAGGGCTACCTTAAATTTCTTTCATCATGACGCGTTTCTTTTCGGTGCTGATCGCCATCAACATACCGAAACCGGCAAAGAGTGCCACTATAGCAGTACCACCCTGACTGATCAGAGGCAAAGGTACACCAACCACCGGTAACATACCGGACACCATTCCCATATTCACAAATACATAAACAAAAAAAGTGGTGCTAATGCCTGCTGCCAATAATCGACTAAAAGTATTTTGTGAATTAATGGCGATCATCATTCCGCGAATCACAACCAATAAATAAACTGATAAAAGCAATATCACACCAAATAAACCAAATTCCTCACTTAACACCGCAATAATAAAATCTGTGTGACCTTCAGGTAAAAAATCCAATCGGGATTGAGTCCCTTGCATCCAGCCTTTACCGGATAATCCACCTGAGCCTATTGCCGTTTTTGATTGAATAATATTCCATCCAGTACCCAAAGGATCCTGCGATGGATCCAGCATAGTCAACACTCGCTGACGTTGATAATCGTGTAAAACATAATGCCAGATGGGGTAAAGACTCGCGATAAAAACCAGAAATGCACCCAAAATATATAACCAGGGTAAGCCCGCAAAAAACAATATGACTATTCCTGAAACCAAAACCAGTATGGCCGTTCCCAAATCCGGTTGTTCCATAATAATAATGACTGGCAACAAAATTAATGCAACTGAAATTGCCACTTGTTTAAATCGTGGTGGTAATTCTGTTGCTGATAAAAAAGCAGCGACGGTAATCGGCATTGCCAATTTCATAATTTCCGATGGCTGAAATCTGAATCCGCCAATTTGCAACCAACGTTGTGCGCCCATTGAAATATCGCCAAACAACATCACAGCAAGCAATAAAGTCAAACCACCTGTATAGGCAATAGCAGCACTGCGACGCAAAAAATCAACCGGAATTTGTGCAACAACCAACATCACAACATAAGCAATGATAAAAAAGGATCCCTGCTTTTCAACACTGGCAAGATTATGGCCACTCGCACTATAAAGAACAGTAAGCCCTATGGCAGTTAATGCAAACAGCAGCAGTAACAGGAAAAAATCCAGATGCAGCCTCTGCGCCAAACGATCGCGTCGACGAAAACTCTGTTCCGCTTCAGGCATGCGACGTAAAAAATCCTGCCGACTCATGGTGATTTTCCCTGAACTGATTTATCGGATGTGTTTTGCTGACGAATCCATTGATTGGCGCGATCAAGAATGGCTTGAGGATGATATCCCATAGGTGGAACAAATTCGCCGGGCTTCAAATAATATCCTTTTAGATAAGCATCAAACATATAACGAACTATGGGGCCTGCATCAGAACCACCATGCCCGCCATTTTCAACAATCACGGCAATCGCAATTTGTGGATCTTCCAAAGGCGCAAATGCTACGAACCAGGCGTGATCCCATTGACGCTCCTTCAACAACTCTGCGTTGTATTTCACATTGGCCGCAATACTAATGACTTGTGCAGTACCTGATTTGCCGGCCATTTGATAATCAGCATGCTTCACCAAACTGCGCCCGGTACCACGGCCCCCTTCTCGCATTACTTCAGCCATGCCATCAAACACAACGTCCCAATGTTTTTTATCGACATCAACTTGGTCAACAATTTGGGGCTCGATTTTTTGATTGCCTATAGCCGCTACCAAATGAGGTTTATAACGCACACCGCGATTGGCCAAAGTGGCCGTCATCACCGCTAATTGCAAAGGTGTCGTCAGGGAATATCCCTGACCAATAGATAAATTAATAGTATCGCCCGGATACCAGGGTAAACCTTTGGATGCTTTCTTCCATTCACGCGAGGGCCAAATGGCTTGTCGTTCATTGGGAATATCAATTTCTGTGCGCACACCCAAACCAAAATGTTTACCAAATTCACTGATGCGATCAATGCCCATGCGATTACCCAAATCATAAAAATAGATATCACAGGATTCTGCAATCGCACGTTTTAAATCGACACGACCATGCCCGCCTTTATCATAGTTATGATCGCGCCATGGACGCTCAACATTGGGCAAACGATAAATGCCAGGATCACTAATCGTTTTTTCCGGTGTGGTAAAACCATAATGTAAACCGGCGAGCCCCATCATGGGTTTAATGGTAGAACCGGGCGGATACATACCTTGCATAAAACGATTAATTAAAGGTGTATCAATATCTTCATTTAAATTTTTGTAATCGCGATAACTGATTCCGGTGACAAATAAATTGGGATCAAAACTTGGATTACTCACAGCAGCTAATACACCACCGGTTTTCACATCCAATGCAACCACTGCACCGCGTCGTCCTCGCAAAGCGGCAATAGCTGTTTCCTGCAAACGTGAATCCAAATGCAAACGAAGATCCAAACCTTGTTTGGGATCTGTTTTATCCAGAATGCGCATTATCCGTCCACGCGCATTGGTTTCAACATTTTGACTTCCAACATCTCCCAACAACACATCTTCGTAACTTTTTTCAATTCCTACTTTGCCTATAGCATGGGTGCCAGAATAGCGACGTAACTGATCTTCAGTGAATGAAGCCATTTCTTTTTCATTGATGCGACTGGTGTAACCAATCACCTGTGCAAATAATTCACCTTTCGGGTAATTGCGAACCAACTCAGCATTAACCTCAACACCATCCAAAAGATGCTGATTCACTGCAATGTTGGCAATTTCTTCTTCCGTGAGTTTGTATCTCAGTGGAATAGGATCAAGCGAGTGGCGTTGTTGTTTTCTTAATTTGTAAAATTTGCCCAAATCCCCTGGTGTGATTTCAATCAGGGTTTCAAGCAAAGCCAATGTTTGTTCCAAAATAACAGGATCAGAAATGGTGATAGATAAAGTAAAACTGGCTTTGTTATCAGCCAGCAGCATACCATTCTTATCCAGTATCAAACCGCGGCTAGGTGGTATAGGTTGAACGTGAACCCGATTACGATCGGATTGGGTGGCGTAATCCTGATAATTTAAAATTTGCAAATCATAGTAACGATAAATTAATACCGCAGCCATTAAGAGTATGATCACACCCACCACTACTAATCGATTGCGAAATAATTTCGCTTCGCGCAAGTGGTCTTTAAATTGTTGCGTCTCTGGCATGAATCTCTTTCAACGTTTTCAGGTTAACAGGTTAAATTCAATTTATTTATGATAGGGATGATTCTGTAAAATACTGCAAGCGCGATACAACTGTTCAATTAATAAAATACGTACCAATGGATGCGGCAAGGTCAATGGCGACAAAGACCATTTGATTGCAGCCATTTGCAAAATAGCTGGCGATAAACCATCAGGCCCACCAATCAACAAACAAAAATTATCACCACTCATTTTCCATGCAGCGAGATTTTCAGCCAGTTGCTCTGTGCTCCAGGACTTGCCTTTGACATCCAACACAATCACTTGTTCACCTTTGGCAATCACCGCCATCATGGCTTCGCCTTCTTTTTCCATGGCTCTTTGAACGTCGGTATTTTTACTGCGCACAGCCAAAGGTAATTCGACCATTTCCACCACCACATCACGCGGCATGCGCTTGGCATATTCCGCATAACCCGTCTCAACCCAATCGGGCATTTTGGTTCCTATGGCGATGATTCGAATGCGCATTTAATTTCCAAATAAAAAATTATTGTCGATTCGCCGGTTTCATGGTCCACAATTTTTCCAGCTCGTAATAATTACGGGTTTCATCTTGCATCACATGCACAACGGTATCGCCGTAATCAACCAGCACCCAATCGCCAGTTTCCAAACCTTCTACACCCAAGGCTCTGAATCCGGCTTTTTTGGTTTCTTCAACCAAATTTTCAGCCAACGAACGTGCATGGCGACTTGAGGTACCGCTGGCGATAATCAGTGTATCCATGACATCGGATAATTGGCTGACATCCAGGGTAACAATTTCCTGGCCCTTAAGATTTTCCAACGCGTTGATGATGGATTTGTTTAGATCTGACATTCAATATTTACCTGTGATTAAAAAATAATATTTTGATTTCAAAATTTTAAATCCCCCCTAGCCCCCCTTTTTCAAAGTGGGGAACTCCTACGTAGGAGCCCAGGACTTAATACAACTTCTTCTCTCGAATAAATTTCCACACTGTATCCGGCAATAAAAATTGTGGCGATTCACCGCGGGCGATTTGTTGGCGAATTTCTGTGGCAGAAATGGGCAGCAAGCGCAGTGATTGCATCACAATTTTTCCGGCGGGGTATCGCTGTAAATCTGCAGCTATACCTTGATGTTGTTTTAAAAAGTTTCTGACATCACCTTGATCGGGAATAGCCCAACCCGGACGTGCAATGACCACAATATGCGCAAGATGAATTATTTCTTGCCAGCAATACCAGGTGGCAATTCCAGCGAAAGCATCTTCACCCATGCACAACACCAAGCTGATGTCGCTGCCGAATTCTTCACGCAATTCGCGCAAAGTATCGTAGGTGTAAGAATTTTTTTCGCGATTTAATTCGCGATCATCCCATTGCAATTGCGGGCAATCCTGCAGGGCCAGCTGCAACATTTTTAAACGTTGCAGCGATGACACTTGCGGTTGTTCCCTGTGTGGTGGTTTATGGCCAGGGATTAATCGCATTTCATCCAAAGACAATTGCTGTTTCAATTCCAAAGCCAAACGCAAATGACCAAAGTGAATTGGGTCGAAGGTGCCACCGAAAATGCCCAGGGTTTTGCGCATGGATTAAAGACCCCCTCCCAGCCTCCCCCTTACCAGGGGGAGGAGCAAAGTCCCCTCCCCTGGCAAGGGGAGGGTTAGGGTGGGGTCATGCTTTTCAAACACGAATATGCCCATCACCAAACACAACCCATTTCTGTGAAGTTAAACCTTCCAGACCAACGGGGCCGCGTGCATGAATTTTGTCGGTGGAGATTCCTATTTCTGCACCCAAGCCATATTCAAAACCATCGGCAAAGCGTGTTGATGCATTCACCATGACTGAACTGGAATCCACTTCGGTAATAAATCGACGAGCCCGTGAATAATCTTCGGTGACGATTGCATCCGTGTGTTGTGAGCTGTAACGCGTAATGTGATCAATGGCTTCATCCAAACCACTGACTATTTTTATTGACAATACAGGTGCGAGATATTCAGTTGCCCAATCGTCTTCAGTGGCAAGATTCGCTTTCACCAAGGCACGGGTTTTTTCACAACCGCGCAACTCAACGCCTTTTTCTTCGTAGGCTTGGGCAAGGCGAGGCAAAATCGCAGCAGCGACTGAATCGTCGACTAACAAAGTTTCCATGGCATTGCACACACCGTAACGATGCGTTTTGGCGTTCAGTGAAATATTGAATGCTTTTTCCAAATTGGCTTTGCCGTCGATAAACACATGACAAATTCCATCGAGATGTTTGATCACAGGCACACGTGCTTCGCGACTGATTCGTTCGATTAAACTTTTGCCACCGCGAGGTACAATCACATCCACAAACTGGGGCATGGTAATCAACTCACCCACAGCTGCACGATCGGTCGTTTCGATGACTTGTACCACTTCACCGGGCAAGCCTGCGGTTTTTAAACCGGCAATCACACAAGAGGCTATCGCACGATTGGAATGAATGGATTCACTACCGCCACGCAAAATTGCTGCGTTACCAGATTTCAAACAAAGGCTGGCAGCATCAATCGTCACATTGGGGCGCGACTCGTAAATAATCCCTATCACCCCCAAAGGCACACGCATTTTTCCAACTTGAATGCCGGTGGGGCGATAACGCATATCGGTGATTTCACCGCAGGGATCAGGCAATGCAGCGACTTGGCGCAGGCCTTCTATCATGGAATCAATTGTGGCAGGTTTGACCGCCAAACGGTCAACCATTGCTGCATCCAAACCACTGGCTTTGGCGGCTGCCAAATCTTTTTGGTTTTCGGCAACCAGCGTAATTCGGTTTTTATCCAACTCATCAGCAATGGCTAACAAGGCTTTGTTTTTGACAGCCGTAGGTGCAGCCGCGATAACACGCGCTGCAATACGGGCTTTGCGGCCTAATTCGGCCATATATTCTTTGACGTTGTTTGAATCTGACATGCTAATCCTGCTCGTAAAACATCTTTCGAAAACGGGCAGCGATTATAGCCTGAGAAGAAGATCCAGTTTTAAAAATCTTATGCGATTAAGGTGTAGCCACTTGCACGCCCGCGGACACAAATACCAGCGGCGCATTCCAGTTAATCGCAATTTCATTACTGGCATAACTGCACTCTTCGTCCAGATAAGATTTCGCCGGTAAATTCGAAGGATATGCCACAGTACAACCTGACTTGTCTTGCTGGCCCGGATTAGGACCACCCGCAATAAAACTAGGAATTGGCGCCGCAATACCATCCGCACCGGACGGGCGATGATGTATCTTTTGTGGCGTCAATCTGCCATAACCAGTGACAAACGAGTAATCAGTCGCATTGCGACCCAACACATAGTCCAATATGGCTTGCGCCGAATTTAGGTATTGGGTTTTGCTCTTATCCAAATCATAAGCCGCCAACAACATCATCGCCTGATTCAATGCGCCGGAATTACTGCCCCAACTAAAATCACCTGTTTCCATCGAGACACCATAAGCAGAGGCAGCCTTTTTATTCGCTATACCTGCAGCAACACCATCCAAACGACTTTTAATTGAATTTTTATCGGCAGCAGGCGTTAATGAATCCATATGACGCCCCAGAGAAACCCAACCCAATGATTTCACACCACCCCACCAGGGAATATCCGCCGTGACATTAGCGGGATTCAATTCCGTGTAGTAACTGTCGTTTTTTGTAGTGATATAAAGTTCTGCCGCGGCCCAGAAAAATTCATCGGTGACATTGTTGTCACCATAACCGCCAGTAGAAATATCACTGGGCTGTGTGTAATAAATGGAGGGATTAGCTTTTGCCCAAGCCCATGCATTTTCAGCGGCCGTGAGCATTCGCGCTGACATACCGGGATAAGCACTTTCATAATCCGCAAACACGCGACTGGCAACCGCCATTACCGCAGCAAAATCCAGCGTAGCAGCTGTGGCTTTTTGCACTACGTAGCGATCAGAGGTATCCGCCGCCGGCATTACAAAACCGCTGAAATTTTTGCTGGTGAGTTTGTGATAAACACCACCGTCATTGGGATCCTGCATGGCCAACATCCATTCAAGATTCCACATAATTTCATTTAACAGATCCGGCACTGCATCGCCACTTTCAGGAATATTGAGATTTTGATTTTCAAAATAATCCGGATAAGCCTCGAAGGCTGCCAACATTGAATAAGTACTGATTCCTGAATTCACTATGTAGAGGTTGTAATCGCCAGCGTCATACCAACCTTTGGCTGCTGAAATTACAGTACCTGCAGGACGTAATGCA
>CAZICR010000027.1:0-14476 GCA_964537795.1 uncultured Cellvibrionaceae bacterium
GCTACACGTGAGCATCAGCCTCCGATGATCCAGGGGCGGCGCATAAAATTGCGTTATGCTCACTCAGGGGGGCATAATCCCCCTATTATTGTAATTCACGGTAATCAGACTAATGAGATACCGGGACACTATGTAAAATATTTGGAAAAAACCTTTCGTCGAGTATTGGATTTGCATGGAACACCGGTACGGATCGAATTCCGTGCCAACGAGAATCCTTACGCGGAACGCAAAAAGAAAATGACGCAACGTGAATTTATTCAGCTGCGTCGCAAACAAGAGCGCGACGCTAAGAAGCAACCTTAAGTTTTTTACGGCATGTAATAGATCAAATGAACCTATCCGGTAAGAAGATTTTGATTTTGGATGATGACCGAGACTTTGGTTTGCGGCTGTCCGAATATCTGGTCGGTTCAGGTTGCTTTGTTATAACTGCCATGGATGAAACAGAAGCGCTGGATGCGTTTAAGCAATCGCCGGATCTGGTTTTGCTTGACATTCATTTTGCTAATTCGTCTGCCATTTCAATACTTCAACAAGCGCAACAACAAGCGCTCAATTTTCCTGTGATTTTTCTTGCCGATGCTCTGGATGCTGAGGAGTTATTGGCTGCATTACGTTTGGGCGCAAAAGATTATCTTGAAAAAACTCAATTGGAATTCAGCCAGCTGGAATTATCGATTGATAAGGCACTGGCTGCATCCCAACTTCAGGACTCCAGTTATCGGGAGCAATTGGAGAAAGCGAATCGCGAATTACGAGAACATCTACGTGTGCTTGAACGGGATCAAACAGCAGGACGTCGGGTTCAACGCAGGTTAATGCCCAAAGGCCTCAAAACTCCAGAAGGTTATACTGTTGATCACATTATTATTCCATCACTTTTTTTAAGTGGTGATTTCATTGATTATGCACAAATAAAACAACGTTACCTCGCGTTTTATTTAGCTGATGTATCTGGTCATGGCGCGTCCTCGGCATTTGTCACTATTTGGCTGAAACATGTTGTGAGTCGAATGGTGCGTGAAGAAGGTTTGTTTGGCGACTACCATTCTTTTGAAATGGGCTGCGCGCAGATGTTGCAGCAAATTAATCGCGAATTAATCGAAACGCGAGTGGGTCATCATTTAACACTCTTTGTGGGTGTGATTGACACCCAGACCCGACAGATGCGATATGTGGTCGCGGGTCATTTGCCTCTGCCTGTGCTTATTGAGCGAGGTACTGCTGTTTATCTAGAGGGACAAGGTAAGCCTGTAGGAATATTTAAAGATGCCAGATGGCAGATTTATCATCGGCAATTGCCGGAAAATTTTGCGTTGATTTGTTTTTCTGATGGTGTTCTGGAGTTGTGTGATAAAAAAGATATGGAAGAAAAAGAAGCCGATTTGCTCAAAAAATTATCTTTATCGACTGGCAGTCTGGAATCAATCTGCAATACTTTATCCATCAATCAGGTTCAAGATAATCCTGATGATATTGCAATTTTGTCTATTTCCAGATTGACAGAATTGTCTGGTTAAAATTGAGGAAGTCCATGAATCCTGGTCAGATATTAGTTGCCGATCATCAAGGGGTTTATGTCATTAAACTTAAGGGTGATGTGCGTCTTACCTTTTGCATTTCATTTGATCAATTTATTGATGCCATGTTGGCTGATCCTGCACTGATATCAGTTCTGTTTGATTTATCTGAAGCTGAAGCTGTTGATAGCACAACCTTGGGACTGATGGCGAAAATTTCTTTGCTCGGGCAGGAAAAACGTAATATTACACCGGTTATTTTGGCGACCAATTCTAGTATTAAACGTATTCTCAATAGTATGGGCTTTGCCGATATATTTACTATTGTTGATCATCTGGATGTTGATTTATCAAATACCAGATCTTTATGTTGTAACGACCAAAATGAATTGCTTGTGAAAGAGCGCGTAATAGAAGCGCACAAAATTCTGATGGGGCTTAATAAAGAAAATGCTGAAACCTTTAAAAATCTCGTAAACATGCTTGAAGATAATTAGTTGCATTATTTTTTTAATGATAAAAACCCGGAATCTTCTCCGGGTTTTTTATTGGGATGAAAAATTAATTCATAGACTTTAATAATTTTTCCAGTGCCTGTTGATCTTTCACAAATCCGCGAATGCCTTCTGCTAATTTGTCATTGGCCATTTGATCCATATTCATAGCAAAACGGAAACTGGCTTCTGTGTCGGTCAGTTTGGCGATTTTTCCTCCGGTGTTTGTTGGAGACAAAACACGTTTTAATTCGCCTTGATCTTGATCCAACTCTTGCAACAATTGCGGACTGATAGTCAAACGGTCACATCCAGCGAGTGCTTCGATTTCACCAATATTACGGAAGCTAGCTCCCATAACAACTGTTTTGTAACCTTGTTGCTTGTAGTAATTGTAAATGTGGCGAACAGAGATCACGCCCGGATCTTCTTCTGATGTGTATTCTTTTTTGTCGGTATTGGCTTTGTACCAATCCAGAATGCGACCGACGAATGGAGAAATCAGAAATACACCGGCATCCGCGCAAGCAGCGGCTTGATTGAATCCAAATAACAAAGTCAGGTTGCAGTTGATGCCTTCTTTTTCCAGCACCTCAGCCGCGCGAATGCCTTCCCAAGTAGAAGCCAGTTTGATCAGAACACGCGATTTATCAATTCCACCTTTGGCGTAAAGGTCGATGAGTTGGTGTGCTTTAGCGATGCTGGCTTTGGTGTCGTATGACAAGCGAGCATCAACTTCGGTAGAAATTTTGCCTGGAATGATTTTCAGTATTTCCATACCAATACCGACCGCCAGATGGTCACAAGCAGCGCTTATTTGTTCGGTACTGTTAGTGAAGTGTTTACTGGCAGCGATGGAAGTGGTTAGTAGGTCCTTGTATTGCGGCATTTGTGCAGCTTTGTATACCAATGACGGGTTTGTGGTTGCGTCGAGTGGTTTGTATAAACGCATGGCTTCTATATCGCCGGTATCGGCGACAACGTCGGTGTACTGCTTAAGTTGTTCAAGTTTGCTGGCCACAATGATGTTCCTGTAAAAATTAACGAAATGGTTGATTGCCGGGATAATTATAGTCTGTTTGACTTTTAGCTAAAAGCCTTATGGCCAATATTGTATCCAGAAAAATCGCTAAACAAAACCTTAAATTCAATCACAAAGCAGCTAACTTCTTGATAGATAAGGGGCATTCTGCTACCCTTCTGCGCCTGCTGATTCGTCTTACTTTGATTTTTTCATAGAGAGATTTTCCGCAGTCGGTAGCAGCAATCAATCCCAGCCTGAGGGTGTTGCTATCAACCATTAATTGACCCGCATGACTGGCCGCGCGGTTGCGTGTATTCACCCTTACAGGTAATGACACGCTCACACTGAGGTAATTCCATGAGTATGACTGAAAATTTTGCGGAACTCTTTGAAGAGAGTTTAAAGACCGTTGATATGGTACCGGGTACCATTATTACTGGCGTAGTGATTGATATCGATAAAGATTGGGTCACTGTACACGCTGGTCTCAAATCAGAAGGCGTTATTCCTGCTGAACAATTCCGCAACGAATTGGGCCAAATGACTCTGCAAATTGGCGACGAAGTACAAGTTGCTCTTGAAAGCGTTGAAGATGGTTTCGGTGAAACCAAATTGTCTCGCGAAAAAGCTAAACGCTCTGAAGCGTGGAAAGTTCTTGAAGCGGCTCATGCTGCTGAAGAAGTTATCAAAGGTGTTATCAATGGTAAGGTCAAGGGTGGTTTCACTGTTGACGTTGCCAGTATTCGTGCATTCCTTCCTGGTTCATTGGTCGATGTTCGCCCTGTGCGCGAAACAACTCACCTCGAAGGCAAAGAGCTTGAATTCAAAGTTATCAAGTTAGATCAAAAGCGTAACAACGTTGTAGTGTCACGTCGTGCTGTGTTGGAACAATCCAACTCTGCAGAGCGTGATGAATTGCTGGCTAACCTGCAAGAAGGTCAAGCTGTGAAAGGCGTTGTTAAAAATCTTACCGACTACGGTGCATTCGTTGATTTGGGCGGTGTGGATGGTTTGTTACACATTACCGATATGGCGTGGAAGCGTATCAAGCATCCAGGTGAAATCGTAGAAGTGGGGCAAGAGATCGACGTTAAGGTATTGAAATTTGACCGTGAGCGTAACCGTGTTTCTTTAGGCTTGAAGCAATTGGGCGAAGATCCATGGGTAGCTATCACCAAGCGTTATCCAGAAGGTGCGCGCGCGAAAGCTAAAGTCACCAACCTGACAGATTACGGTTGTTTCGCTGAATTGGAAGAAGGTGTTGAGGGTTTGATCCACGTATCTGAAATGGATTGGACTAACAAAAATATTCATCCATCCAAAGTGGTTCAATTGGGTGATGAAATCGAAGTGATGGTGTTGGATATTGACGAAGAGCGTCGTCGTATCTCTCTTGGCTTGAAACAATGTCAAGAAAACCCATGGGATGCATTTGCCCGCACTTGTGCCAAAGGCGACAAGATCACTGGCAAAATCAAATCTATCACTGATTTCGGTATCTTCATTGGTTTGGATGGCGGCATCGATGGTCTGGTTCACTTGTCAGATATCAGCTGGCATGAAGCAGGCGAAGAAGCTGTTCGCAAATACAAGAAAGGCGACGAGTTGGAAACTGTTGTGTTGGCAATAGATCCAGAGCGTGAGCGTATTTCGTTGGGTATCAAACAACTCGAAACTGATCCTTTCTCTGAATACGTTTCAGTAAATGATAAAGGCGCAGTTGTTAAAGGTATTGTGAAAGAAGTTGAAGCCAAAGCTGCTGTTATTACTCTGGCTCCGGACGTTGAAGCAACTCTCAAGGCATCAGAATTGAGCCGTGAGAAAGTGGAAGACGCTCGTAATCTGTTGAAAGTTGGCGAAGAAGTTGAAGCGAAAATTATTGCAGTTGATCGCAAAAATCGTAGCATCAATTTGTCAGTCAAGTCGAAAGACGTTGAAGAAGAAAAAGTTGCGGTTAAAGAGCATTCAACCAAAACAGCCGAAGCAGCCGCTCCGACTACCTTGGGTGATTTGATCAAAGCGCAAATGCAAAGCAAAGAGTAATCTTTGAAAAGACGGGGAATCCGAAAGATTCCCCGTTTTGTTTTGGCAGTTTCCAATTATTTGTTCAAGCAATAAAAATGTTCAAGCAATAAAAATGAGGAACCACCATGACCAAATCCGAGTTGATCGAATATATCACTGAAAAACAAAATCAATTGCCGATTAAGGATGTAGAAGCGGCGGTGAAGTTATTGTTGGATCATATGTCTGATATGTTGGCGAATGGCGAGCGAATCGAAATTCGTGGCTTTGGTAGTTTTTCCCTGCATTACCGTTCACCTCGTGTAGGTCGAAATCCTAAAACGGGTGAATCAGTCACTCTTGAAGGCAAATACGTTCCGCACTTCAAGCCTGGAAAAGAAATGCGTGATCGCGTAAACGAAAGTATTAATCGTTAGTTTTTGCCGTAAGTAACTTTTAATTAATTACTCGCGCATTTTTAATCGCGTTATAAGCTTCAACCAGCACTTCTATTCCTGCATCGGATCTTGGAGCTTTTTCGCTTAATGCCCGCCGAAAATTTCGCGCGCCAGGTTGTCCTTGAAACAAACCTAATACATGTCGTGTCATGTGACTTAATTTGATCCCTTTTGTTAGGTTTTCTGTGCAATATTCCATAAATTGCTCAAACACTTCTTCGCGCGAGACAATCGGTTTTTCAACAGAAAATAATTGTTGATCGACTTGCGCCAGCATATAAGGATTGGAATAAGCTTCGCGGCCAATCATTACACCATCAAGATTTTTCAACAGATGTTCTGATTGATCCAGATTGGTAATGCCGCCATTGATAACAATTTCCAGCTGCGGGAATTCATTTTTTAACTGAATCACTTTGTCGTAATCCAGCGGCGGTACTTCACGATTTTCTTTTGGGCTTAAACCTTTCAGCCAGGCTTTTCGCGCATGCACAATAAAAGTCTTGCAACCAGTTGCTGCGATGGTTGAAACAAATTTTGCCATATCCTGATAATCATCTTGATGATCAATACCAATGCGATGCTTCACTGTTACAGGAATTGAAACGGCGTTTTGCATGGTAGCTATACATTCCGCTACCAATTCAGGTTCAGCCATCAAACAGGCGCCAATCATATTGTTTTGCACTCGATCACTCGGGCAGCCGCAATTCAGATTCACCTCGTCATAACCCCAATCTTGTGCCATGCGTGCACACAGCGCTAAATCTTTGGGATTGCTTCCGCCAAGTTGTAATGCGAGGGGATGTTCACAAGTATTGAAATCAAGAAAGCGTTTTTTATCGCCATGAATCAAAGCACCGGTAGTGACCATCTCGCTATAAAGGACTGCTTTTTGTGTCAGCAGTCGCCAGAAATAGCGGCAATGAGTGTCGCTCCAATCCATCATGGGTGCGAGACAAAAGCGGTGATTTATTAGCATGGGTTTAAATTTATTTTTTACCTAAAGCACTAAAGACTTTGGTAATAATTTTACTGCCTGCTGCTGCAGGATCCTGACGAATCAACTTTTCTTCTTCAGCAATCATAGTGTACAAGCCGGCGGTAGTTTTGCTGGTAACAAAGGCTTCTACGCTGGCTTCTTCCGGGGTAACAACACCAAAATTTTGAGCTTGCAACATAATCGAATTATATTTTTTAGCCAATTTGGCATTGTCTGTGACGTTTTTGACTATGGGCAAAAATTTAGCGGATAAGGCTTCAGATGTTTTTGCTCTGAAAAAATCGGTTATAGATGTATTGCCACCCGAAAGAATATTTTTGGCATCAGTAAGTGTCATTTTTTTGATGGCATCAACTAATAACGGCTTAGCCAAGGGAACAGCAGTTTCGGCGGCTCGATTCATGGCAAGTTCCAAGTCATCGATTTTTTTAGATTTTCCGGCAAGGCTTAAAACAGTTCGAACTTTATCAAATTTGGCAGGTAATTTTATTTTCACTTTTTCATTATTTAAAAATCCGTTTTCGACTCCCAGTTTGGTTACAGCAGCAGTGGCTCCTTTTTCCAGGGCAGCTTTTAAGCCAGCATTGGCATCCTGATTGGTTAAATCTTCCAAGGTAATTGCTTGGCTGGAAAAGCAAAAGAATAGTGTTAACAACAAGAAGGGTTTTATCTTGTGGGCCAGTAACATAGTAAACCTCTCGTGCGGGTTGATACACAGTGAGTCAGGCATGAATTGATACCTGAAAACATAGGCTTACATTAGACCTTAATTGGATGATCCAGGCAATCAAAACAGCTGGGAAAAGGGTATAAGCAATTTTTAACTGATTTGTTTACTATGATTTTAATATACTGCAGTAATCAATCTTTCAGGGTTGCGAGTTATCACTTTATTAGCAGTGAATTGGATATTGTTAAAGGTAAACCTTATGAACCTGTCTCACATAGATCAACAAGGCAAAGCATCCATGGTGGATGTAGGCAGTAAGCAAATAACATTGCGCGAAGCTAAAGCTTTTGGGCGAATCCATATGCAGGCGCTCACTCTTGAACAAATTAAATTAAATCAAATTAAAAAAGGCGATGTATTATCCGTTGCCCGAATTGCCGGTATTCAGGCAGCAAAAAAATGTGCTGATTTAATTCCACTGTGTCATCCATTGGCGCTGAGTAAAATTGCAGTTGATTTTGAATTGGATGAAACGAATTCCTGTGTTGATATTCACAGCTATTGCAAATTAAGTGGTCAAACCGGTGTTGAGATGGAAGCTTTGGCGGCGGTGAGTGTTGCAGCTTTGACTATTTATGATATGTGTAAAGCCATAGATAAAAATATGGTGATTGGTTCCATACAGGTGATTGAAAAGTCTGGCGGTCAAAGTGGCGATTTTGCAAGAGAGATATCCGCATGATTCGCATTATTTTTTTCGCAGGTTTGCGAGAAGCTTTAGGTAAAAGCCAGATTGAAATGCCGATTGCTGCCAGCTTGTCTTTGCAGGAACTTCGCAGTGCTATCATCAAACAATATCCGGCATGGGAAATGGAGTTAACCCGAAAAAATATTCTGATGTCTGTTAATCAACAGTTTGCTGTTTTGGAGTCTGTGGTTAAGACTGGTGATGAAGTGGCATTTTTCCCACCTGTCACCGGAGGTTGATATGAAACTCAGCGTATCGGTTCAGGAAGAGGATTTCAATTTGCAAACGGAATATCAGCAATTACTTGAAGGAGATAATCTTTCTGGTGCGGTAGTTACATTTGTCGGGCGAGTGAGAGATGTTGCGATAAATAAAAAAATACTGGGTTTGTATATTGAGCATTACCCGGGGATGACAGAGTCAGCTTTGGAATCTATCCTTCAACAGGCCGCCCAACGTTTTGTGATAAGTTCTGCCAGAATAGTGCACCGTATTGGCAGGATAAACGCTCATGAGCAAATTGTGTTTGTAGGCGTGGTCAGTGTGCACCGTGAGAATGCTTTCAACGCTACAGAGTTTATTATGGATTACCTGAAAACCCAGGCGCCTTTTTGGAAAAAAGAAATCACTGAGTCAGGGGAGTTTTGGGTTGAAACTAAAGAAAAAGATCAAAAGTTATTTGGTCGTTGGAAAAGTGATCTTTGATGAAATTGGCTGATCCATGGTGTTTTATTTTTCGAATCATTAACAGAATTGGCGGAAGAAATGGTTAAAGCAACTATAGATGATGTGGCGGAGCTCGCAGGGGTGTCGATTAAAACTGTTTCCCGCGTGGTGAATAATGAACCCAATGTGCGCCCGGGTACTCGAGAAAAAGTTGAGACCGCAATTGCCACACTGAATTATCGCCCTAATCTTTCAGCACGTAGTCTTGCCGGAAATAAATCATTTGTATTGGCATTGGTGTATGGGAGCCCCAGTGACCATTATGTATTGGAATTGCAGGAAGGTATTTTGGAAGCCTGTCGTCCGCAAAGTTACGAATTGGTTGTGCATCCGGCAATTTATAGAGACAAAAATTTGGTAAAAGATATCACCGATTTTATTTTGGAAAAACGCATTGATGGGGTAATGCTGACACCTCCTATATCGGATCATATGGGTGTCATTACCAGCCTGCGAAAATTAAATATCCCGGTGGTGAGAGTAGCTCCAACAGAAAATAAATCGTTAACGCCTTATGTTGAAACCAATGATCAGGAATCGTCTTACGATATGACCTGCCAATTGATTGCATTGGGACATACCAAAATTGGATTTATCGCAGGGCATCCAGATCATCGTGCAATTTCTTTACGATTGGAAGGTTATAAAGCGGCGTTAATTGAAAATCAAATTACCATTGATAAAAATTTAATTGAACAAGGTGATAACTCTTTTGAGTCAGGTGAAGCAACGGCTAAACGTTTGTTATCGCTGGAGCAACGACCCTCGGCAATTTTTGCGGCAACCGATAATATGGCAGCGGGCGTTATTATGGTGGCTCATCAATCGGGATTAAAAATTCCACAGCATTTGTCTGTTTGTGGATTTGATGATACCCCGGTTGCGCATCAACTTTGGCCTGCCTTGACTACAATCCGTCAACCCATTCGCCATATGGCAAGAAAAGCTACCGATCTGTTGTTGAAGCAAATAAAAGGTAAAGATGTGCAGTTACCTGCCAGCATCCTGAGTTCGATTATTGTTGTGCGTGAATCTACCGGCAAATATACATCGAGAACCAAATAAAACGTTTTTTTTTCAATAAAAAGCCAATCTGACTGTAACACTTTTTGATTTGGGGCGTCTTACTGAACAATTAGGCCAATTGAGGTGTATATGTTAATCAAGCAATCAAAACTGTTAACAGAAAATGATGTTACACCCGAGGCGATTTATTTGGCTCGCCGCGATTTTTTTAAGAGTGCAGTGGGTGTTAGTGGGTTGGCTTTGTCGAGTAAGTTATTGGCTGCTCCTGGACATGTTTCTGATGTGGATCTACCCGCCCCCGCATGGTTAAAGCAAAAAATTAACTCTGCCAAACCTGACTCCCGCAAAATCAATGAAACTTTGACACCTTATGAGCATGTAACAGGTCACAATAATTTTTATGAATTCGGTTATGAAAAAACTGATCCGGCAGAAAAATCACATAAATTTAAACCTTTTCCCTGGTCAGTTAATGTTTCGGGTGAAGTCAATAAACCGGGTAATTACCCACTTGAAGATCTGCTTTCAAAAATGCAATTGGAAGAAAGAATTTATCGATTGCGTTGTGTTGAAGCCTGGTCAATGGTCATTCCCTGGATTGGCTTTCCCCTCGCGGATTTAATTAAAATTCTTGAGCCTAAATCGACGGCAAAATATGTTTCATTTATTACTGTTGAGCGCCCGAAAGAAATGCCGGGGCAGTCGAGTGCATTCAGTAGTATCGATTGGCCTTATCGCGAGGGTTTGCGAATGGATGAGGCGATGAATCCATTAAGTCTAATGGCTATTGGTTTGTACGGAAAAACTCTGCCCAATCAAAATGGTGCACCTTTACGTCTAGTGGTGCCTTGGAAATATGGATTTAAAAGTATCAAATCGATTGTCAAAATAGAGTTCACTGAAAAGCAACCGAAAACTACCTGGAACCTTTTGGCTCCGGATGAATATGGCTTCTATGCCAATGTGAATCCACATGTTGATCATCCTCGTTGGAGCCAAGCCAGAGAGAGGCGCCTACCTAGTGGATTACTGAGTCCCAATACTATAGATACCAAAATGTTTAATGGTTATGCAGATGAAGTTGCGCATCTTTATAAAGATATGGATTTAAAAAAGTTTTATTGATATGCCAATTTCCATCCGAAGAATTTTAATTTTTATACTATCTCTAATTCCCTTAGGATTTATTGTTTATAAAATATTAATCAATGACTTGGGCGCAGACCCTGCAAAAACGATTGTATTATTTACCGGTAATTGGGCTTTCTATTTTTTGTTAATCACCTTGACGGTAACGCCTCTCAGACGAATAGTTCAGTTTCCCTTTTTGCATTTTCGTTGGCTGCAAGTACACAGGCGAATGTTAGGTTTGTTTACTTTATTTTATGCGCTGTTACATCTTGTGTCTTTTTTGTGGTTTGTATTGGGATGGGAGTTTTCGCGTTTTGATGATGAACTGATTGAAAGGCCCTATATATTGGTGAGTATTCCTGCTCTTGTATTATTAATTGCTTTAGGGATCACCTCAACTCAGGGCATTATGAGACGAATGGGAAAGAATTGGTTGTTGTTACATAAAACTATTTATGTGATTGCGATATTGTCTTGTTTGCATGTCCTTATGCAGGTTCGTTCGAGTTATTTTGATGCGGTATTTTTTGGTGTGTTAGTGTTGTTATTATTGGCTATTCGCTGGAATAATTTTCGATGGGTTCAATTCCTTTACCCAAAAAACAGTAGCGCCAGCAACACCAATCGGAGTGACGATAATGTTCAAAAACGGGATCATACTACCTAATAAAATTAATCCGCCAAACGAGTAACTGGTTAAAGGTTCCTGATTTAATTTGGCGCGCAGTTGTTGAAAACTGAATTGATGATTGTCAGCCGGGTAATCAGAATATTGTGCCGCCATGCACCAACAGCTCCAAATGGCGCCTATGAGTGCGCCAATAATATTGACGCCTGGAATAAAAAAACAAAACACAATAAGAATTAATACCAGTAATCCGCGTGTAATAAAATAAAATAATTTGGTGGCTTCGCGTTGCAGTGTACGTGGAATTAGTTGCCCCCAGGATTCTTCAGGTGGGGCAATACCTGTTAAATGTGTTTCGACCTTTTCAGCGAGTATGCCGAAAAATGGCGCAGCGATAAAATTGGTAATCAGGTTAAAGCTGTAGCCATAGGTAATTAGAAATAAAAACGCGGCCAAAGGCCATATCAGCCAAATTAGCCAGTCTAACCATGAAGGCAGCGCTTCCAGAATATAATCGATTACATCTTTAAAGGAATGATAAAAAGCGAAAGATAGGAATACGAAAATTATCAGATTCACGCAAAGCGGGATTAATATAAAACGACGAAATCCTGGGTTGAAAATAATTTTTGCACCTTCAACAAAATAGTCCAGTGCTTTGGATGGAGAGCCTTTCATATGAGTTCCTTATTTTTTTAAAGACTTTAACGAAGTCAGCTGTTGTAAAATCTTATCTAAAAAAACAAAACACAAACCTGCCAAAACACCTAAAAGATGTGAGTTAACCGCGACAGGCACCGGTATTAGATTGTGTAGGGGGTTATTGTCGTACCCCGGCAGTTGTTCATCAATAATTTTTCCGATCACCAACAAAAATACCAAGACTCTTTTCCACAATGGAAATTCTTTTGCGTAAAAACATCCGGCTATTAATAGCCCATGCAGGCTGCCTGAGAACCCTGCATATTGCATCCTTGGATCCATAATTGAAATACCAATCCCTACAATCAAGCAACAGAATAACAGCAGTAATAAAAATTTTTTTACAGGGGAAAAGTAAAAGAGAGTTAAGGAGATAATTAAAAACCCCGTTAAGTTCATTAGGCTGTGCGCCCATCCATAATGAACAAAATTACATGTCATCCATCGCCAATATTCATGATTATGCAGTATGTCAGCATGAGTAGTCAGGTATTGAAATTGCTGTGGGCCAAGAAACGATAGCAGTAATATCAGAAGAGATATTATACCTACGCTCAATATCAGGGTTGAAGAACGGTAATTTGTCATAAAATCCCAAGCATTTCAGGTCAACTTCTGAATTTAGCATTGAAGTGCTGTTTGTTCTATAGTCAGTTTGATTATAATCGGAGCCACTTCGATTATGTCATTTGGTGTGGGATCACATAACAATTATGAGTATTCATTCAATTTCAAATCACTTACTGACAAGTGTATTGGATGCTCTTCCCGATGGTGTTCTTATTGTCACGGACCAGCGCAAGATGTTGTATACCAATGTCAGGTTTCGCGAGTTGTGGGGTATTCCGTTGGAAGTGGATTTGCAGGAAGAGGGCCCTGCGATTATGCGTTACGCATTGGAAAAGGTAATAGATCCAATGGGGTTTGTAGAATTAATTGAGAAGTTACATTTGACAGATAAAAAAGTGGAGGACGAAATTTTACTCAAGGATGGCAGAGTATTTCGTCGTCGCACTACTGCTTTTGATGATCCTGATCATGGGCAAATACGCTTGTGGATTTTTACCGATATAACCGATGCAAAATACAGTCATCTTGATTCAATGACGGGCTTGTGGAATCGCAATACCTTTGAATTACATTATGAAACACTGACTGACCATGCATCACCCGATGCCTTGGTGGGCGTTGCGTTACTGGATATAGATCATTTTAAATTGTTCAATGACACCTATGGTCATGCAGCGGGTGACGACGTGTTGCGCTCTATAGGTGAAGTGATTAATGAACTGCTTCAACGTTCAAGTGATGTAGGATTCAGAGTGGGTGGTGAAGAATTTTTTGTAAAAATAGTCGGACGCAATCCTGAAGATATGTTGGCAATGATTGAACACATCCGGCAATCGATAGAATCCCTCGCGATTCTTCACACGGAAAACCCACCCTTTAATTGCGTCACTATTTCCTGTGGTTTTGGCATTACTTCGTCTCCGGTCAATTCTGATCTTATGTACCGAAAAATAGATAATGCCCTCTATTTATCAAAGTCACAGGGCAGGAACCGTACAAATTTTGTGGAGTTGGATTGAATTATTTCGCTCCAACTGACTCAAGCGCAATTGCGTATTCTTCGCCATTGCGATGGGTTTTGATCACTTGCAATAAAGTTTTACCTTCTGGCCCTACCGCGTTTATGTCTCTGCCCTCTGCGATAAACATTTGCAAAAAAGTGACAAAGTTTTCACCGCGCATTCCACGATAGGCTTTTTCCAATAAGTGATAATCGGCATTGACTTCAGTAGGTGGAATGTAATTAAAAAATACTTTGATTTTTTCGTCAGTAAAAATTTCACCGAGAACTTTCTCTTTGTCTTTACGTAGGCTCATTTTTAAATCTCTGTTTCAATTTAATTTTTGTGGAAAACTCTACCCTCACCCCATCCCTCTCCCAGAGGGAGAGGGTGAATAATTTCACTCCGTAATAAATAAGGTCATTTACACGGTGAGTAAAATCCCCTCGCCCTCTGGGAGAGGGTTAGGGTGAGGGCATTACCCATTCAATTTCTTCAACAATAATTCATTCAACGTCTGCGGATTCGCTTGACCCTGACTGGCTTTCATTACCTGGCCAACAAAGAAGCCCAGCATTTTCGGACGCTTGCTTTCATCAGCGGCACGATAATTTTCCACTTGTTGAGGATTTTTCGCGATCACGTCATCAATCATTTTTTCGAGAGCGCCGGTATCAGAAACGGGTTTAAGCCCTTTGGTTTCGATAATTGTAATCGCGTCACCTTCGCCATTACACATGGCTTCAAACACTTGTTTTGCTAATTTAC
>CAZICR010000028.1:0-3753 GCA_964537795.1 uncultured Cellvibrionaceae bacterium
TTATGAATATTGTGATAGTTGACGATTCACGTTTGGCACGCAAGGAATTGGCAGGCTTATTAAGTGAACAAAGTCGCTATGATATTGTCGGTGAGGCTGCTGATGTGCAATCCGCATTGGAAATAGTCAACCGATTAAAACCCGATTTATTATTGTTGGATATTCATCTACCAGACGGCAGCGGCTTTGACCTGCTGGAAAAAGCTGAACATACCCCGAAAGTAATATTCACAACGGCTTACGAACAACACGCCCTGCGTGCATTTGAAGTCAATGCGTTAGATTATTTGCTGAAGCCTATTACATCTGAACGCTTGTTTAAAGCCTTGGAAAAAATTGAATTTGATAAGCCGGAAGTCAATTACCCATCACCAACAGTCTTCAATCGTAAAGCTGATGATCACTTATTTATTCGTGAAGGTGAGCGTTGCCATTTTGTGAAATATCACGAAATCCGTTTGTTACAAGTCGATGGAAATTATGTCCGACTATTTTTTCGAAACACCAATGCCATGATGCCACGTTCACTAAATTACGTTGAAGAAAGGTTGGACCCACAAGTTTTCTTTCGCGCTAATCGTCAGCAAATTATTAACCTGAACTTTATTGCGAATATAGAGCCCTGGATAGGCGATGGTTTATTAATTCTGCTGGAAGATGGTACAAAAGTGGAAGCATCTAGACGCCAGGCGCGCGAACTGAAGCAACGCCTGGAGATTTAGAAAATCTATTTATTTCAAAAGATAGACCACATACAACTGTGCAGTAATTTTCATTTTGCCAGCTTCAAAAGGTTCAACGGAATAATCACGTTTGACCATAGCCTCCGCAAATACCCCTGATGATTTACCCATCAAGTGACGATCAGGAACCAATCTCCAAACCTCATCACCGCGAATATTAAATTCCGAAATAGACCATGGCTCACCCACTGATTTACCTTGCGATTTCGCCAAACGCTCTGCACGCTCACGCGCATCTTTCATCGCTGCAGCTTGTACTTTTTCGTCAACGGATTTTTTATCGGCCAATGTCAAATTGGTATTAATAGTCTCCGATATTTTGGCATCCACCATGGCTTTCATCATCTCAGGATATTTCTTCAAGTCGCGCAGAGTGATATCTACCTGTCTTGAGACATTATTACCAATCAACACTCGTTGATTATCTTTATACTCGTATTCAGGACGAATATTTAATGCGGTGGTCGCTATATCATCCGCTTTGATACCGAATTTTTTCACCGTTTCGATCAACAAGCGTGAACGCGAATCCACATCGGCTTTCGCCTTGGCAAGATCAATGTTCAGCGCCTGAATACTGAGCGAAAAATTCATAGTGTCAGGTTCAACTTCCAGCTCAGCCGAACCTTCGACATAAATATGGGGCTGGGCTGGTAAGGGATTTGCGGAAGCACTCAGACTCAATAACAAGGACAAGAACAGAGAAATAGCAATTTTCATAATAAAGCTCCATGTAAAAAACGGATTACGACACTTTTGGATTCAATAAACCAGTTAAAAAATGTAACCTGTATTAAATCTGAGGCACAATGTGATTTTAATTTAACCAGACCTTATGACTGAATTCGATCTGCATCAACTTGCCAGAGATATAAAACTCTGGGGCCGCGAGCTGGGTTTCCAGCAGGTTGGCATTACCGATATACATCTGGATGCAGAAGAAATTCGTTTGCAAGACTGGCTCGCCAAAGGCTATCACGCCAGTATGGAGTGGATGACAGCGCACGATCAAAAACGTTCACGCCCGGCCGAATTAATACCCAATACAGTTCGTGTTATTTCAGTACGTATGGATTATCTACCCGGCGACACTCAGCAAATTAAAATTCTTAAAGATCCCACCAAGGCTTATATCTCACGCTACGCACTCGGGCGTGATTATCACAAACTGATTCGCAAACGTTTATCGCAATTAGCAGATAAAATTGATGCATCATTGCCAAAAAATTTTCCACTGAAAGGTCAGCACCGCGCTTTTGTGGATAGCGCGCCAGTAATGGAAAGGCCGCTTGCAGAAAAAGCCGGATTAGGCTGGACGGGAAAACACACATTAATCATTAACAGCAAAGCTGGTAGCTGGTTTTTTCTCGGCGAAATTTTTAGTTTTTTGCCTTTACCGGTTGATCAAGCCGACGAAAAAAATCAATGTGGCGAATGCACAGCCTGTTTAAAAGTTTGCCCGACTGATGCTTTCCCAAAACCCTATGTATTGGATGCGCGCCGCTGTATTTCCTATCTCACCATTGAACATCGAGGCAGCATTCCCGAAGAGTTTCGCGAACCCATGGGTAACCGAATTTTTGGTTGCGATGATTGCCAGGCAATTTGCCCCTGGAATAAATACGCCAATTTCACACAAGAAAAAGATTTTCACCCGCGCCACAGTTTGGACAATGTTGATTTACTCGAATTATTTCACTGGAGCGAAGAAGAATTTCTGCAAAAAACCGAAGGTTCTGCGATTCGTCGCGCAGGTTATGAAGGTTGGTTGCGCAATATTGCCATTGGTTTGGGCAATGCACCCAGCGATGAAAAAATAATTAACGCATTAAAAACCAAACGCGACACCTGTTCCAATATGGTGAAAGAACATATTGATTGGGCATTAGTGCAACAACAAAATCCTAATCGTCGACGTAAAAGAAAAATTCAAAATCTTTTATCCAATTCATAAATAAGTCGCTTCGTAGGATGCCGTGGAGCGAAGCGATACGCATCGTCTACATGGCAAGATCTGCGATGCGTATCGCTTCGCTCCACGGCATCCTACGCCCTGCTCCAACCCACCCCATATATTTTTTCATCACACACTTGCCAACTGTGCATATCTGTATATACTGTGCATAAATCATATACACAGTGGAGTAAGAGTGACGAATCAGCTCTTCTTGTCGCAAAACGATAGCAGGCCCATGTACCTGCAAATCATGGATCAAATTAAGCAGAAAATTTTATTGGGCGATTGGCCCCCGGGGCAGGCTTTGCCTTCGATCAGGGAATTGAGCGCGAACACCCAAGTCAGCGTGATTACTGTGAAACGCGCTTACACAGAATTGGAAGAACAAGGCGTGATAGTGACGCAACCAGGGCGGGGTTCATTTGTTGCGGATGCGGTGGATGCGCAAAAAAATTTACTGCAAGCCGATTTTGATAAGCATCTAACCGGTTTGATTAGCAGCGGACGGGCGATGGGATTAAACAACAATCAAATCACCGCACAGGTAAAAAAAGCGCTGACTGAAGACCAATAGATTCATCCGGACTCGCACGGATTTTTATCGCGAGCATTAACTCGTTAATCAGGATTATCAGGAGTCAGTCATGCGTAACAAAATTGCGATAGGTTTAATCAGTTTTGCACTATTTAGCTGCCTTTCAAATCTAATGGGCATATTTCCAAACGCTGGCGAATTGGAATTAAAAGCTATCGAAAAAATTGAATTACCAGAAAGACTTTATTGGGTCTTCAATTATCGTGATTTTTTGAACTGATTGTTATTGAATTCACCGTTTTTATCGCTCAATACGCGACTGGAGACATGATGCAATACGCTATAGAAATGTCAGACGTTAGCAAACAATATCCGGAATTTTCGTTGGATAAATTGAATTTGCAATTACCCAGGGGTCAAGTAATGGGTTTGGTCGGCGCCAATGGCGCGGGTAAATCCACCACGCTACGGTTATTAATGGGATTAATTCAAGCAGATTCCGGCAGCATTAAAGTGCT
>CAZICR010000028.1:3853-6528 GCA_964537795.1 uncultured Cellvibrionaceae bacterium
TTATTGTTAATACTCGCGAGACGCCCCGAGCTTGTAATTCTCGATGAACCCACAACAGGTCTCGACCCTGTCGCACGTTATGAAGTGCTGGCGGAACTCGCGGAAATATTGCGTGAGGATCATCGCAGCGTTTTATTTTCGTCACACAACACTCAGGATGTTGAACAACTGTCTGACACCATCACCTTTTTGCACAAAGGCAAACTGCTTGATTCGCAAGATAAAGAAATCTATTTAGATCGCTGGCGACGAGTCGTTTGCACGGGTCATATTGATTGGAACAACGCACCCGCGAGTGTCACCGATATCAAACATAATGGTTCATTACATGAGTTAACTATCGGTCAGTTTGATGATTCGGTTATCAACCAACTCACCAACATAGGTTTAACCATTACATCGGTTGATCGCATGACACTGGAACAAATTTTTCTGGCGAATGTGTTTTCCAAAAAGAAAAACGAGGTGAAGTCATGAGCCTTTCATTAAATCTACCTGTTATTAAAGCATTAATCATCAAAGACTGGTTTTTGAGTCGAAAATTTATCGCGCTCTACTGTGCTGGCTGCGTTTTGGCCTTGAGTGTTGTCAGCTTGGGAGAATGGCAGTTTTTTATGGCAACTACGCTGCTCATTTGTTTGTTGGTTGGCATGTCCAATCATTTAATTGCGATTGGCATCATTAATGAACGAAAAGAACAAACCATGCCATTTGTGTTGAGTCTTCCTATTACGCCAACTGACTATGCGGTATCCAAACTACTTGCCAGCTTTGCGTTGTTTTCCATCCCCTGGCTTATAGTTCTCGTTGTGACAATTGCAGTATTTAAATTCACCGCAGTGCCTGACGGACTAATTCCCTTCAGCGCTATTTTATGTACCTATTTTTTGATGTGTTATTTCATCGTATGGGCTGTTGGCATGAGCATCGAGTCAGAGGGCGTAATCATTTTCGTTATGGTGGCACTCAATTGTTTGATTGGACCCATTTTTTATGTGATGGGAAAAATTCCCGCCATGTCACAACACTATTCCAAATCCGAAGCCGTTTGGAACGGCACCTCGATTGGCATTCTAGTGGGACAATTTGTCGTTATTTTGCTGACGATTGCCATCGCTTTTTTTATGCAATCCCGAAAGAAAACTTTTCTCTGATTTAATCTAGATTTCATCTAAATCACGCCTGACTTCCGTCAGGCAAATCCCAACAAACCTATGAGGTGGTCTATGAACTCCACAGCCGAGTCACGCCTGTATTATTTTGATAACTTACGCGCATTAGCCATGATTGCAGGCGTATTTTTTCACGCAGCACTGGCTTACAGCCCCATGTCACATGGCATTTGGTTAACAGCAGACAGACAACAATCCGCTGTTATGGATTGGTTATTTTGGTTTACCCATTTATTTCGCATGCCGTTATTTTTTGTGATCGCCGGATTTTTTGTCGCCTATTTGGTAGTCAATCGCGGCATGGGCAATATGTTGTGGAATCGCTGCAAGCGAATTGTGTTTCCGTTTATTATTTTTTGGCCACTCTGCATGTGGGCAGTGATAACACCTATGCTGTCAGCGGCAGCCAATGTCGAACATAAATCTGCTCTGCTCGGCATGATTGCCTATGGCATGGCTAACCCTGGCACCCTACCCGCGCCGCCACCTACCACTATGCATTTGTGGTTTTTATACAACCTGATATTTTTCTGTCTGTTTGTTTGGATACTGGGTTACGTCAATTTCAATTGGATCAAAAACAAAATCAGCCAACTGCATCCCGTAGCATTGCTGATTATTTTTCCATTGTTACTCACGCCAGCCTTAACCCAAGTACCCGCTCCCTTCCCTGCCCCCGAGAGTTTTTTGCCTCAACTCTGGTCGTTTGGGTTTTTCGGTTTATTGTTTGCAGCAGGTTATTTTATTTATCAGCAACAAAACTTTTTGGATAAATTCAATCATTACGCATTATTTTTATTCATCGGCAGTCTGGGTGTTTACGCTTGTTATTTTTCTTTGCTGCCAGATGCTTTCAGTTTCACGCCCGCAAAGGATTCTTTCGCGAAAAAATTATTGCTGGCATTTTTAGAGGCGATTATCGCTTGCTGGATGACTATAGCCTGCTTGGTTGCCGGTAAAAAATTCCTGAATTTCCGCAATAAATTATTACGATTTTTATCTGACAGCTCTTACTGGATTTATATAGTGCACTTGCCAATCGTGTTTGCTGTGCAGTATCAACTCATGGACACAGAATTTTCACTGGCGATCAAATATTCGCTTTCTGTTGGCATTACACTGGCAATCGCCATCATCAGTTATTTGATTCTGGTACGTTGGACTCCGATTGGCTGGTTGCTGAACGGCCGCAGGAAATAGGCGTAGGATGCCGTGGAGCGACGCGATACGCATCATGTTTATCCGCGATGCGTATCGCTTCGCTCCACAGCATCCTACATCCAAGCCCCCTAAAACTATCAACTTAATAGCCGGAATCACTAGGAATTTGCCCCCCGAACGGGAATAATACGCGCCCTCGGTAAACAGCCGTCAGAGCTGTAATCCGCTTATCGGTGAGACTATCAACCTTAATAGGACCTACCACAACATGGGCACTCTGAATATGAAACCACTTTCCGATATAGGCTTGGTTGGCTTGGCGGTGATGGGGGAAAACCTCAT
>CAZICR010000028.1:6628-14443 GCA_964537795.1 uncultured Cellvibrionaceae bacterium
ATCATGCCCGGCGGTTCACCTGAAGCCTGGCCTTATGTAAAAGAAATTTTCCAAAGCATTTCCGCAAAAGTGGCTGACGGCAGCCCATGCTGTGATTGGGTCGGTGAAAACGGCGCAGGCCATTTTGTCAAAATGGTACACAACGGAATTGAATACGGCGACATGCAATTAATTTGCGAAGCCTACCAAATCATGAAAGAAGTTCTCGGCTTGAACGCAGATGAAATGCATCAAGTCTTCGCCGATTGGAACAAAGGTGAATTGGATTCTTACCTGATCGAAATCACTCGCGATATTCTTGCGTATAAAGATGAAGATGGATCTGCATTGGTTGAAAAAATTCTCGATACCGCTGGTCAAAAAGGTACGGGTAAATGGACCGGTGTAATTGCATTGGACCTTGGTGTTCCACTGACATTAATTTCTGAAGCAGTATTTGCACGTTGCCTATCATCACAAAAAGATGAACGTGTGCAAGCATCCAAATTAATTAGCGGTCCAAAAGTCAATTTCACTGGCGACAAAAAAGCCTTTATCGATGATTTACGTAATGCACTCTTTGCATCAAAAATTATTTCCTACGCACAAGGTTATTTGCTGATGCGTGAAGCCGCAAAAGAATACGGCTGGAATTTGAATTACGGCGGTATTGCGTTGATGTGGCGCGGTGGTTGTATTATCCGCTCATCTTTCCTTGGCAACATCAAAGAAGCCTTTGATAAAAATCCAGCACTCAAAAATTTATTGCTGGATGATTACTTCCGCAAAACCGTTGATGCCGCCCAAGCGGGCTGGCGTCGCGTTGCCGCCGCTGCAATTGTGAATGGTATTCCTGCTCCCACTATCACCTCCGCTTTAACTTATTTCGATGGCTACCGCACCGCGCGATTGCCAGCGAATTTGTTACAAGCACAACGTGATTATTTCGGTGCACACACCTACGAACGCACCGACAAACCACGCGGCGAATTCTTCCACACCAACTGGACAGGCCGTGGGGGCAACACAGCATCGACGACTTACAACGTGTAACTTGATTGCATGAAATAAAAAAACCGAATCAGAAATGATTCGGTTTTTTTGTTTGAGAGAAGACAAGGATCTATAAGGAAACTGAAATGAAATATCTACTGTCCATTTTTATACTGTTATTTACCTCAAGCACTATTGCAGAGGAATTATTTACTCCCAGGTTATTATCAGGAGAAGATCTAAGTGTTTGTTCGCAAGTGTTAAAACACTACCAAGATCTATACAAGTCACCGAACATGACTACAACAAGAATCTCAGCTACGAGCGAGCTGCAGATTCCCGAATTCACCCCCCATAAGCTCCCAAACGATGAAGCTTTATACAAAACCAGAATTCAAATAGATGGCAAAGAAAAAACCATAGTTTATTACGAAAGATGGCTGGGTTGGCGAGGACAAATTTATACGGGTTACATGGTTGATTCATCAGAGGAGACCAAGCTTATTGCCGACCTAGAGAAAAATGAATCTACAAAAGACTTTAAAAAATTTTATCCGGTTGGCACTTTAAAGTATGGCAGTGACTTTTCGTGGTGGTTTAACCTTCCCTTTCAGCATAAAGATCAATGGTATGTTGTAGAAGAGCTTGGGGATTTTAGTCGCCACAATTCGATACGTGATGTATATCAAATACATGCTGATTCGACATCATCAAAAGTCTGCTCTCTACAAATCTACAAAAATTATGAACCCAAAAAAAATAATGAGGATTTACCCTATTTTGCAGCTTATATAAGTGCAACAGAAAACATTTTGCTATCACCCGGCGAATGCGGAACTTCGACGCCAGAGGTCTATGCCTCACATACTGGGCGTTTGTTTACCTCAACCGCACTAATTAGGCCTTGGGCAGCATCTAAAGTCACTCACTACGCACACATTAGAAATCAACTGGAAAGTCATTTGAATCATTGGAAATATGCCGACGCATGGACCTACAGAGAAAGTGAATCATTAAATTATCTTGCAACCGATGCCGCTCGTGAACTTAGAGATTATTATGTCTCGCACTTTTCTTATGACACAAAACAAGCTAAAGAGCTTGCCAATAAAATTATCCAGGAAATTCCTTTTAGTTACTATTCATTAGGCGTCTATGATGACAGCAAAAAGGATTTTTCGGGGTTTGAAAAAATGGCTAATGGCCAGTTTGATGATTGGAAAAACATAGAACCCATGATGAAACTCCAGTACGGTAAAATTAGCAATACTGCCTTCACTCTAATGCTGGATAATCCCAATCAATTTTCACTAAATACATCGTTAAAACTTGACGAGATTGAAAATTATTATAGAAAGAACCTGCTAATGTACGCAGCACATATGAACAACTACGACACAACTGAATGGCTGATAAAAAACCAGTTTCCACTCAATCGAAAAACCTCAATGAATTATGATATGTGCAATCACTTCCCGGAACGAGTTAATCGTAGCGCACTTACTTATGCAGCCGAAAACGCTTCTATACATTTAATAAAATTGTTGGTTGATGCTGGAGAAAAAACCGATATTGTTGATAGCAAAGGTAACAATCTGGATTTCTATCTACAAAAAAACCCTCGGTTTAATAATGAGGACAAAAAATTGGGCATAACAGGGTTATTGAAACAATACTCCACCACACCCATTCGACCCAGCTTTAATTGCAATCAAACATTGGGGAAAATTGAACAAACAATTTGTGATAGCAAAGGACTTTCTATTTATGACAGCGAATTGAATACACTGTATAAAAACATCATAAATAAAAGTACATCGTATGAAAATTCATTAAAAACCAGCCAGAGAGAATGGCTAAAAAACAGAACCAAAGTCTGCTCAGCCTTAACCGATACCGATGAACTAAAAAATTGTATAGTAAGAATAACACGGTCAAGAATTCATTATCTTAACTACATATCCAACAATATCTAAAGTGATCGAAAAGTCTATCAAAGGGCTAACATGAACAACTGGTTAAATGAAATAACACTCGACGGAAATTTGGTACGACTGATTCCATTAAAAGCTGATCACAGATCTGCATTGTTGGAAGCATCGGCTGATGGCGAACTGTGGAAACTTTGGTACACCTCGGTTCCGTCGGAAGATTCTATTGATGCTTATCTGGAATATGCATTTAGTGAACAAGCGGCTGACCGAGCTTTGTTATTTGCAGTTGTGGATAAACAAACTCAAAAGATTATCGGAAGCACTCGTTATTGCAATGCTGATAATGTAAATCATCGTGTTGAAATTGGTTACACCTGGTATGCCAAGTCATATCAAAGAACCGGCGTTAACACTGAATGCAAATACTTACTACTGCAACATGCTTTCGAAAACTTAGATGCGATTGCGGTTGAGTTTCGCACTCACTGGCACAATCAGGCTTCGCGTGCAGCAATTGCACGCTTGGGTGCAAAACAAGATGGCATTTTGCGCAACCACCAAAAGAATGCGGAAGGGATTTACCGCGATACAGTTGTGTTTTCGATTATTGATCAGGAATGGCCTGGGGTTAAGAAAGGGCTTGAGTATAAGATGGGTGTCATCTATTAATTGGTTATTCAATGTTTGAAAAGTGGCAGCGTATAAATAAGCTGCCACTGCTCTCGAATCAAATCTGCACCCGCGTTCCCAATTCCACCACAGCGTTATCAGGTAGCCGAAAAAATTCCACCACGCCACCTGCATTGCGAGTCATAGCAGCAAATAAATTTTCTCGCCAGGGCGACATGCCACTGCCAGGTGTTGACACTATGGATTCACGACTTAAAAAATAACTGGTTTGAAACAAGGGAATTTCCAAACCCTGCTGTTCGCAGAGTTTGAGTGCAGCGGGCACATTGGGCTGATCCATAAAGCCAAAGTGCAAAGTGACTTGCCAAAAATGATTGCCAAGGCGCTGCAGTTCAACTCGCTCACTTTCGCTGACAAAAGGCGCGCTGCTAAATTGCACAGTTAAGATAATATTCTGTTGATGCAGCACCTGATTGTGTTTGAGGTTATGCAACAACGCCTGCGGGACAGTAGTTGGATCAGCCACCATATAGACTGCTACACGATCTGCCGTTTGAATTTCGTCTGTGCGCAAACAGTCAATAAAGGTTTGTAATTCAACCCCTTCACGACGTATGGTGTTCATCACAATTTGTCGACCGCGCTGCCATGTGCTCATCAGAATAAATAAACAAGCTGCAATTAATAATGAAAACCATCCACCATCGAAAAATTTCAGAGAACAGCCGAGGATTAATAAAATGTCTAATATCAAAAAGAATATAGTTGCACCTATTGCAATCGGTGCCGGTAATTTCCAATAGCCACGTACCACAAAATATGTCAAACAAGTTGTAGTCGCCATGGTCATAGTGACAGCGATACCGTAAGCACCCGCCAGACCGGATGAACTACCAAAAAATAAAACAACAGCTATAACGCCCGCCAATAAAATCCAATTGACTGCTGGCATATAAATTTGGCCGGATTCTCTTGCCGAAGTATGGCGTACTGTCATGCGAGGAAGAAAACCTAATTGCACCGCTTGTCGCGTCATAGAGTAAGCGCCGGAAATGACTGCTTGTGATGCAATAATCGCAGCGAGAGTTGCAATCAATAATGCTGGCCAAATTAAGGTTTGCGGAAACAGTTTGTAAAAAGGATTGGAAATCGCCGAAGGATCCGCCAATAAAAGTGCGCCCTGCCCCATGTAATTTAACGCGAGTGATGGCAACACCAAATAAGTCCAGGCAAGCTGAATTGGCTTGCGACCAAAATGGCCCATATCTGCATAAAGTGCTTCAGCACCTGTAAGCGCCAAGACAATTGCACCTATAGCGGCAAACACATACCAACCTCGATCCAATAAAAAATTCCATGCGAACAAAGGATTAAGTGCTGCAAGAATTTTTGGCTCAGCCACAATATGTAAAATGCCTGACACTGCTAACATTAAAAACCAAATAGTCACTATGGGACCAAACACTTTTCCCATGGCACCGGTTCCGTATCGTTGCACCCAAAATAAACTAATCAAAATTGCCAAGGTAATTGGCACAACTAAAGGTTTTAGTGTGGGTGTAACCACTTCCAAACCTTCCATAGCACCCAGAACGGAAATTGCGGGCGTGATAATGCTGTCGCCATAAAATAAAGTTGCACCGAATAAACCAATACCCAATATCCAACGTTTTAATAAAGGTCGACCATTTGCAGTTTGTGCAGCCAGAGCAGTGAGCGCTAAAGAACCCCCTTCACCGCGATTATCCGCACGCAAAATTAAAATCACGTATTTGAATGTGACCACTAACATCAAGGCCCAAAAGATGGTGGAAATGGCACCCACAATATGGGTTGAATCCAATGGAATACCGGTGGCAGGAGCAAAAATTTCTTTCACTGTATAAAGAGGACTAGTACCTATATCACCATAAACCACACCGACTGCTGTAAGCGTCAGTGCTGCCATACTTTGACGAACTGGAGTCGATTGGGATTGAGCGGAATTAACAGAAGATGTAAATGACATAAAAACTACCTGAGTAATTAACACAGAAGCAGTGTTGTAAAAATCACATCAGGATCGCATAAGTTTTTTATTCGCTATCCACATCCAATAAGCGATAACCAATTCCAGGTTCAGTTAACAAGAGTTGTGGCTGTGCAGGATTCGCTTCCAATTTCGCACGCAGTTGTCCCATATAGAGCCGCAAATAATGTGTGTGTTCAACATAATCTTGCCCCCAGACATCAATCAATAATTGACGATGAGTAACCACTTGCCCGGCACTGCGCACCAACCGCGCTAACAAATTAAATTCTGTCGGCGTTAAATGGATGAGATTAGCATCACGACTCACTCTATGATGAACAAGATCAATAATAACGCCGACTTTTTCGTAATGCGTTATCGCTGGCCGTGAATGATTGCCTTTGTGTCGCAAGGCAACTCGAATACGCGCCAGCAATTCACCCACACTAAATGGTTTCACCAAATAATCATCCGCACCTGCATCCAACAAACGAATTTTTTGTACGTCAGCATCACGCGCAGAAATCACTATCACAGGCGTGGAGTGTCGACGCCTGAGTTTATTTAATAAATCACTACCATCGCCATCCGGTAAACCCAAATCCAACAAAACAAGATCGAACGTAGAATTTTTTAATTCAGGATTCAACACATGTTGATTATAAATAGTGATCGCTTCTGCTAGGCTAACGGCGGTCATTACCTGATAACCTTCAAGCTGTAAGGCTTCGCGCAAGGTTGCTCGCAATTCGCGGTCATCTTCAACCAATAACAAACGCAGACTCATGAAGGCGCCTCAGCCAAATTCAATAAAGGTTGCGAAACTACCGGCAGATGACATTCAAAAGTGATTGAAGAATTTTCATACTTCATCAATAAATCTCCAGCATGTGCTCGCGCTATAGCACGACACAAAGCCAAACCCACACCGGCACCTTGAGTATGGCGTTGATCGCCGCGTTGAAAAGGTAAAAAAATATTTTCCATTTGTGCTGCGTCAATATAACCTTGATTTTTGACAGCCATTACCAGAGTATTTTTATCGGCATAAGCACGAATTTCGATGGGCGAGTCAGTTATGCTGTATTTGAACGCATTATCAATTAAATTATCCAACAGTTGTGATAGCAATAAAGAATCACCGCGAATCAACGGCAATTCAGCGTCCACTTCAATATTCAATCTGGAATAAAATTTGTGTGTACGCAGGCGGTGTACAACACCACCAATAATTTCTTCAGCGGATTCCCAGTCAAGCTTAATATTACTTTCAATGGCATCCAATCGTGCCAATTGCAAAACATTTTGCGTCAACCGCTGCAAACGATCTGCTTCATCACTAATACTCTGTACCAACTGTTTTCGTTGAGATTCTTGCATCCGCTCACTTTGTTGCTCCAGTGAAGATGCAGCACTCTTAATAGTGGCGAGTGGCGTTCGGTAATCGTGAGAAATTGCCGCTAACAAAGTATTGCGTACTGATTGTGCCTGGGCTTGATCGCGTGCTTGTTGTTCCTGAGCAAAACTATATCGACGCTCCAACGCAATTCCCATTTGATCACACAAGGCTTGAGCTTGTGGTAGATGCATCGACACGTCTGAATTTATTTGACGAATCATCACCGCACCATAAGTCATCTTGCGGCCGCGTAAAGGTAGATATAAATCATTTAATTCTTGATAGCGTCCCGTTGCAGGTCCCAACGATTGACCTGTGCGCAAACAATGCCACAAGGCATCCTGATTATCCTGACTAATTTTTTCCAGATCCATCGAATACACAAGGCCTGTGAAATTATTCTCTGGCGGAAGTGTTCGTGTTAAAGCTATATATTCCGAGGGTTGATCAATCAGCTTTCGCAAAATAGTTTGCAATGAAGGCAATAGCGAAAGCGGATCATCAACATCGCGCAAACTATCGCTCCACGAACGCAACAACTCCACTTCATCAGCATGAGCTTGCACTTGAAGCGATTTTTCTCGTAAGGAAGACATCAAGCTGGCGATAATCACATTCACCGCCAACATCACCAGCAGCAAGAGAGCGTCCTGATGAAAATGTATAGCAAAGGTACCGCGTGGCGGTACAAAGGCCCAGTTAAATGCCATCAATGCGATCAAACTGAAGAACAACGTCCAACCCACAGATAACCAAATAGCAGCGATCGCTGAGGTCAATACCAGAATCAACCCCAGATTGCCCAACTCAAGGTATTTATCCAAACACCATAAAACAATCCAACCTGATATCCAGACGATCAGGCCGGG
>CAZICR010000029.1:0-1145 GCA_964537795.1 uncultured Cellvibrionaceae bacterium
GTTTCAATGGCACCGTTAGCGTTTACTTGCATACCGAAAGCCACGGTTTGCCCTGGCTGGATATTACCGTTCCAGCTCAGGTTGGTTGCTGTGTAAGGGTTTGAACCACTCAAACCAGCATTCCAGGCGCTGGTGACGCGGTTGTTGACATAGGTCCAGCTGACGCTCCAGCCATTAATTGCCGAGCTACTGGTGTTGGTTATTTCAATATTGGCTGTCGCGCCGCTGCCCCAATTGTTGGTGACAACATATTTACAACTGGCTTGAGCGAAAGAAGCTCCGGCTGTAAACAAGCCAGCGCCCAGAAGCATCGCCTTACCAAAGCGTTTAAGTTGGGAAAGTTTCATTGATTGATCTCCGGTTTTTGTTAGTTATTCGCTGCAGTACCTCAATGTAAACTCGTACCACCAGATCCAGGCAAAACCCAAAAACAAACGAGTTATTAGTGACAATGCACCAGCGACTGTGCAGGTCAAAATTAAGAAATACTTGAAAAAACAATACCTTGAAGGTTCGGTCGGGCAGGCTTTATTCTTCTATCCTGCAATTTACCCTGAGCCTTATGGCAACTCTCGAACAAATGGATCATTATTTTATCTATAAATATTATCTCATAAGTAAATGGTGCTGGCTAATTGTTTACTGGAATATAAAGGAGTCTGCATTCAAAACTATGAGGAGTTTTTCTTTATGGCTTAAAAGCAGCAAAAGGCGAAGTTGAAAAGGCTGAGCAGCCCATAAAACCCCACCGGGGGTTTTATGGGAAAGAAGAGACCAGTCTCGGTTATTTCTTTTTAATGCCCTCAACTTCCAATCGCAGGTCAACAACTTGTGAGGCCGGACCCAGGTCCATTTTAATATTGAAATCTCTCATGTTGATTTGGGTTTCACCGGAAAACCCGGCGCGGTAACCGCCCCATGGATCTTTACCTTCGCCAACTTTTTCAACATCAATAGTGATGCTCTTGGTGACGCCATTAAGTGTCAGGTCACCGACAATATCAAACTCATCTTTATCATCACCCAGAACAATTTTTTTGCTGACAAAAGTCGCTTTTGGAAACTTGGCGACATTTAAAAAATCATCACTGCGCAAATGTTTGTCACGCTCTGCATGGTTGGAGTTGACGCTATTGGTATCAATA
>CAZICR010000029.1:1155-14339 GCA_964537795.1 uncultured Cellvibrionaceae bacterium
AACACTGGTAGTGTCAATAGTGACGTTAACTTTGCTGGCGTCGGGTTTCGCAGGGTCATAACTGAAGTCGCCGGAGAATTTATCAAACCGGCCGGTTAACACGCTGTATCCCAGGTGTTTAACTTCAAAATTAATTGAAGCGTGCGCACCTTCGGTGTCTATTACATAATCATTGGCAAAAGCATTGATGCTAAAACTGCTTGCAGCAATTAAAGATACTGCCAGTAAATTTTTTTTGAGATTGAACATAGTTGAGCTCCTGTTGTGGTTAAATTTTACTGCTTTGGAGACAGCATGCGTTTAAGCGTGCGATCTTTGAATACAAAATGATGTAGAAGTGCGGCGCCTGCGTGTAAAGTTGCGATAATAATAATAAGCCAGGAGGCGTATTCATGAATCTCACCTGCAAGGTCAACCTGGTCTGCTTCTAATTCAATACTGGCAGGTAATCCAAACCAGTTAAAGACTTCTGCCGCCTGACCTTCAGCAGTGGTAATAAAATAACCGGTGATGGCTACAACAAAAATTAAAATATACAGAAAGATTTTGATGAGTGTGGCAGCGAGATTGGCGGATTTACGGGGTGATAAATTTTCAGGCGTAATATTGGTTTTGCGCCAGATCAACCTCAAAATTGTCGCAAAAAATAACAGAATGCCCAAACTAATATGTAATGCAGGACCTTTATGATACCAATCGTCATAGTAACTCAGCCCAGTCATATAAAGACCCAAGGCAAATAGGAGAATAATGGTAAAGGCTGAGATCCAATGCAAAAGAATCGAGACAATTCCGTAATTTTTAGTTGTATCTTTGATCATCTTTTCCCCACTTTGCGATCAACGCTGAATTGTGGTTAAAGATAACAGCTAAAAATTAAATTCCCAGTTGAAAATGTCAGTATCGAATTTTTCGTTTTTATTCAGCTTGAATAATCGATCGTTTGAGTCCATTGGCGTCGATCGCTACGTAAATATATTCTCCTTGTGTGACAAGACTGAGTTGGTGGGTGATGAAATCTTTGATCCAGACTTCAACTTTTACGCGGATACTGGTTTTGCCGACTTTTAATGTCTGGGTGTAACAGCTGATAACAGCACCAACAGGTACGGGCCGGATAAATTCCATACTACCCACCGCCACGGTGGTGACCCGGCCTTTTGCAACCTGATTGGCGTGAATCGCACCGGCAATATCCATCTGTGCCATTACCCAGCCACCAAAAATATCACCAAAAGGGTTAGTGTCCGCTGGCATAGTGATAGTTTGCAAAGCTAATTCACCTTTGGGATGTGCCTGCATAATTAATCTCACTTAAGTTGATTCGGTAACCATGTAGCAATTTCTGGCCATGCAGCCATTAAGAATAGAAGCAGTATTTGTAAGCAAATAAAGGGTACAACCCCGCGATAGATATCACTGGTTTTTATAAAATCAGGAGCAACCCCACGCAAATAAAATAACGAGAAACCAAAAGGGGGTGTTAAAAATGATGTTTGTAAATTAATGGCGATCATAATCCCTAACCAGATAGGGTCAACACCCATCATGAGTAATACCGGGCCAACGATTGGAATCACCACAAAAATAATTTCGATAAAGTCGAGAATAAATCCAAGCAAGAAAATAACCAGCATCACCAAAAAAACTGCGCCGAAAACACCGCCGGGCAATTGCGTAAAAAATTGATGAACTAATTCTTCACCACCAAACCCACGAAACACCAACGAAAATAAAGAAGCGCCAATTAAGATCATAAAGATCATGGCGGTAATTTCAGTAGTTGAACGAACAATTTCACGCAATGCAGTCAAGGAAAGTTGTTTTTTACGTATCGCTAATATGCAGGCACCTAATGCCCCAACACCTGCTGCTTCAGTAGTGGTGGCAGCACCTGTCAAAATGGATCCCAGTACCAATAGAATTAAAATTAAAACCGGTAGCAAGCTGAGCAGTAAATCTTTAGTGGGAACTTTTTCTTCATTGTCGGTGTGCGTCACTGGTGCAATCAATTGCGGACGAAAAAATGCAGTAAAAATTAAATAAAGCATGTAGAGCGCGACCAGTAATAAGCCTGGAATAATAGCGGCGATAAATAAATCACCAACAGAAATAGTTTTAGGATTAAACACACCTAATGTCAATTGTGCTTGTTGATAAGCGCTGGAAAGTACATCACCCAATAACACTAATACAATAGAAGGTGGAATAATTTGTCCGAGTGTTCCTGTTGCGCAAATAGTGCCAGTAGCAACACTGGGTGAATAACCGCGTTGCAATAAAAGTGGTAAAGACATTAAGCCCATAGTCACCACAGTAGCGCCGACAATTCCGGTGCTAGCCGCTAAAAGAGTTCCGACAAAAACGACGGACAATCCCAACCCGCCAGGAAAACGACCACAAGCTTTTGCCATATTGCTGAGAAGATCTTCTGCTAATTTGGTTTTTTCCAGCACATTGCCCATAAAAATAAATAAGGGCACAGCAACCAGTGTGTAATTATTCATTATCCCGTAGAGGCGGGTGGGAAAACTTTTTAATAAGTTTGCATCAAATGCTCCGCCCAGAATTCCAAATCCGGCAAAAATTAATGCGACACCTGCCAATGTAAAGGCAACTGGATATCCCATCATTAAAAAAATACAAATGGCAGCAAATAAAAATAAAGGGATGAGTTCAATTAACATAGTGTTATTTCTTATTCTGGATTCGTTATCGGATTGGGAGCGAGGTTCATCAAAAAGCAGAGGTTGCGTGCAATGTCGGCTAATCCTTGTAAACAAACAGTGAATGCCATCAGTGGTAATAAACTTTTTAATACAAATACAAAAGCTAATCCCCCTGAATCGGTTGAACCTTCGTGGATGCGCCAACTTTCGCAGACAAAATCCCAGCTGCCTATACCAATAAAAATCATTACCGGAAGAGTAAAAAATAAACTGCCGAGAGTATCAATCCATGCCTGTGTTGATTTTGAAAAGCGGCGGTAAAAAATATCCACGCGAACATGCGCGCCTCGTTGTAATGCCCAGCCTGCTGCTAACATAAACACTATGGCATGCATGTAGGTGACAGACTCTTGTAAACCTATAAGGCCTATATCAAATACTTTACGTAGTATGACGACAATGCTGGCAGCTAATACCATGACCAGAGTTAACCAGGCGCTGGTGGTACCGGTGATTCGTGTGATGGTTTCGAGAAATTGAATTATTTTTTTCATGTGTTTTCTTTTTTGAATTTTATGGCCCTCACCCTAACCCTCTCCCAGGGGGGAGAGGGGATATTAACTCCCTCTCCTTCTGGGAGAGGGCTGGGGTGAGGGAAGTCTTACATACTCTCTAATTTTTTAGTCGCTGCTGCACCCAATTCCCCACCGGCTTGTGCAGCTTGTTGGAAATATTCAGACGCTTTGCTTCGATTGCCCTTGGTTAGATAAACTTCACCCAAATAATAAGCGGCGACTTGTGTGGGCAAATAACGCTGGCTGGTGAGTAAATCTTTTTCGGCGAGATCCGGTTTTTTGGTTGCCTGATAGGCGATACCACGCATAACGTAAGGTTTAAAATATTTCGGGTTGTACTCGATTGATTGGGTTAATGCACTAATCGCTTCAGCAGGTTTTTCCTGGCGCAATAAAGCTTCGCCTTTCAAATCCCAAAATAAATTTTCACGTGGTTGTTGTTGAATCGCTTGATCAACTAATGCCAAAGCATCGATATAATTTTTCTTGCCCATAGCTTGCTGGGCTTTTTGAAATTTTTCGTAAGCGGATTTGTCTTTTAGTAATTGGGCGATGGCCTTTTGATACTGGCTTTTATTACGTACACCACCGGAATATTTGGCGGCTTCTTTTTTATTGGCTTCAATACGCGCTCTTGATGGTGGATGGCTGGCAAATAAACCATCGATGAATCCGGGTTCTTTACCATCCTGTAATTTTAAAAATATTTCCTGCAGCTCAACTGCAGCTTGCGGATCGTATCCCGCTGCGTGCATATATTTAATACCGACAGTATCTGATTCGGTTTCATGGTCACGGCTGTATTTTGACTGCCATGCCTGAGCACCAACACCCATAGCGCCTACAGCTGCTATTCCGTATTCCGGTTTTTTTTGTGCGGCTGCGACCCCCACAATCAATGTACCTATACCCAACAAAGTTCCTTGTGTTTGTTGTTGTGCGCCATGGCGTGCAGCGGCGTGAACAATCTCATGGCCGAGCACGGCTGCCAATTGTGCTTCATCCTGCAGATAGACCAGAAGTCCACGATTGATTGCCAATTTACCGCCGGGCATAGCCCAGGCGTTGGGAACATCGTTATTCAATACGACAAATTCATAAGGAAGTTCTTTGCGGTCACTGACGGCTACTAATTTTTTTCCGACTGATTGCACATAAAGAGTTAAGTTCGGATCAACCTGATACTGTCCTCCCTGCGCCTGCTGACTGGGGACATAATTTTGTGTGCCAAGGGCAATCTCGTCTTCCGGTGACATGGTTGTGAATTGTTTTTTGCCCGTGACCGGATTGGTTACACAAGCGGTTAAGCTGAAAAACAACACAATTAAAAGAATAAGGTTTGATTGAATGCGCATACTCGCGTCCTCTTGTTGCTGTGCGCCTATGATGCCACAGGCGAATCGGCTATTGAGTAATAGATTTTTCGGAGTGACGCCAAAAATTTATTTATAAAAAACTGTAAATTTGATTTTTATCGTCTATATATTGTGTGTCTTCGGGTAAAAACACATAAAAAATCACAACAAATCGTGTTTTTCTGACTTGCTTTAAATTGCGTCTCCATTTAGGGTATGGGTTCAATTTACTCAACTCAATAACCATAAGATCGCCAGAATATGCAGTTAAATGCGTCATTTGTAAAACATGCTCTTGAGGCAATGGCAGCTGTTGCGCCGATCAGTTATCGTCGTATTTTTAATGGTATTGGTGTTTATCATCTCGGTGTGCAGTTCGCGATTATTTTGCATGAGCATCTTTATTTCCGCGCTAGCGAAGAGTCCCGTTGTTTGTTTGAAGCCAGACAAATGCCTGCCTTTCAACCACGTGGTGCCGACATGGTTGAATCTTTCTTTTTTCAATTGCCAAGTGATGTGTTAAACCTATCGGAAGAGTTGAGATACTGGATGCGTATCGCGGTTGAAGCTGCTCATCAGGGTGAATTTCTTGACGATGAGTCGTCTTTGGATATCGCTATAGGGCATTCTCGACAAGCCTGAGCTGCTTCACACTTAAAGGCCGGTGAATTTGTAGGAAAAATTGCCAATTATGAACTAGTCTCAAAGGAAGCTTGTTAAGGGGTCCTATATGACTGTTCGCATTTTAGTGGTTGATGACGCTCCGTTTATTCGTGATATGGTCAAAAAACAATTACGAGACCAAATTCCTGATGTGGAATTGAAAGATGCCGCCGATGGAGTCAGGGCGCTGGCATTAATCAAGCAATGGTCACCTGAAATCGTGTTGTCCGATTGGGAAATGCCTAACATGACGGGCGAACAACTTTTACTTGAAGTTCGTTCCATGCCGAACTTTTCAAAAATACCTTTTATTATGATTACCAGCCGTGGCGAAAGGGATCATGTAGTCAAAGCCGTTCAGTCGGGAGTGTCGGATTACATCACCAAACCTTTTACTCCTGAAGAGCTTCTGCGCAAAGTCACCAAACAGTTGAAGGCTATAGGTCGCATGCCGGTGGCCGGACAACAGAAAATGGTGGCAGGGCAAAATGTCGTCTTTTCATCGCTGGATGCATTAACACGCGGGCGGGGCGAGTCCAACGCCAAGCCTTCATCGGCAAGCCCAACAGCTTCATCAGTCCTTTTGCAACAAAACCCTTTGCTCGTTAAAGATGAACCTCTTGTTACAGCTGTGAAAACCACGCCGAAAGGACGGGCGCAATTACGTTTTGCCAATGATTTAACTTATGCCTGCATTATTCGTGAAATGTCATTGCAGATGATGAGCTGTTCTCTGGAGCGTAGCGACAGAATGCCAGGGTTGTTTGATCAGGCTGTGGTGGATATTGAGGCCGAAGCAGGAGGAAGTATTGCGCGAGTGAATGGCTATGTGCATTCACTGAGTGCAGTAGAAAATCGTTTTGACACACAATCAATAAGAATCATTATTCGTTTCGTTGACAATGACCCATCAAAATTTGAAGTACTTTCGAAATATATTGCGCAAATTTAGATAGGGCGCAAATCCTGCGTCCTTTTTCTTTTCGTATGCCTGTAGTTCTACAATTGCTAAGATGCCAATCTTGCTCCTCCAGTAGGCCTTCAGGGTATTTTTATGCGCGGTATGCACACATCAGGTTTATCTGTTCACCCTAATAACGAACCTCGCTCTGCTAACAACTCAATGTCAATTAAAGAAATTGCGTCTTACCTTCTACCATATCTGAGTGAATTCAAGGGCAGGGTAGTGTTGGCATTGCTTGCATTAATTGCGGCCAAAATTGCCAGTTTGCTTATGCCTTGGGCCTTGAAACATATTATTGATGGTGTTGATGTCAGCTTGTCTTCAACATTGGTGCTGCCGATTTTTTTTATTTTGCTTTATGGTTTGTTACGTTTCGGCAGTGTATTTTTTGGTGAACTGCGCGATGCACTTTTTAGTCGTGTCACTGAAAGGGCTATGCGAAAAATCGGATTGCGTGTGTTCAATCATCTACATGCCTTGGATTTGTCTTTTCATCTGGAGCGGGCGACGGGTGGTATTAGTCGCGATATAGAAAGGGGTACCAACGGCATTAGTTTTTTAATGCGGTTTTTAATGTTCAACATAGTGCCAACTCTTTTTGAAATTTTGATGGTTGCAATTATTTTGTCCAGCCTCTTTTCGTTTTGGTATGGTCTGGTGACATTAATTGCTGTAGTGATTTATGTTATTTTTACTGTAATCACTACTGAGTGGCGAAACAAATATGTGCGTGAAGCTAATCAGGCGGACTCATCAACCAATACTCGCGCTATTGATTCGTTATTAAATTATGAAACAGTAAAATATTTTAATAATGAACTTTATGAATCCCAGCGATTTGACGATGCACTGGCTCATTGGGAGGCAGCAAAATTGAAAAATCGAATGTCGCTTTTGGTTTTAAACTCGGGTCAGGCATTAGTGATAGCATTAGCTGTGACCGTTATGTTGTGGATGGCAGCAGAGAGTGTTATCAATAAAGAAATGACTATAGGTGACCTGGCAATGATCAATGCCTATATGATTCAATTATTTGTGCCGCTGAATTTTTTAGGATTTATTTATCGCGAAATTCGTCGTGCAGTGACTGATCTTGAAAATATGTTGGCCTTGCTAAAACGCGAATCCAAAATCCATGAGTCAGAAAATGCTAAACCCCTTGAATTGCAAAGAGGTGAAATTGAATTTAAAGCAGTCGATTTTGCCTACACTGCAGACAGGCCGATTCTGCAGAATTTTTCAGTCAAGGTGGAAGCCGGAACAAAACTGGCTGTGGTAGGGGCATCGGGCACGGGCAAAAGTACATTGTCTCGTTTGTTGTTTCGCTTTTTTGATATAGGGTCTGGTGCAATTGAAATTGATGGTCAGGACATAAACAAAATAACCTTAAGTAGTTTGCGCCAGGCGATTGGTATAGTGCCGCAGGATACTGTGTTGTTTAACGCCAGTATTCGCGACAATATCGCCTATGCAAAACCTGATGCAGCAGCAGAAGAAATTGATCGGGCAATTGAAACCGCTAATTTGAAACAATTTATTGCCAGTTTACCCGAAGGTGATAAAACTCTGGTGGGCGAACGTGGGCTGAAAGTTTCTGGTGGTGAAAAGCAGCGAATTGCCATTGCAAGGGTTTTGTTGAAAGGATCAAAGATAATCATTTTTGATGAAGCAACCAGTGCTCTGGATTCTCATTCTGAAGCAGCGATATTGGATGCCATTTCCCAATTGGCAAAAAATCATACAAGTGTGGTAATTGCTCACAGGCTATCGACGATTGTTGATGCTGATAAAATTATTCTGTTAGATCAGGGCAGAGTTGTTGAACAGGGGACCCACACAGAATTATTGGCATTAAATGGACGCTATGCACAAATGTGGATCATGCAATTGCAAAATGAAAAAGAATAGTGCATGGTTTAAAGCGTAAGTTGATAACAAAAAGTACAAAAATAGAATAATACCAATCAATTAAGTCGCAGTATTTTTATTCTTTCGTTGGCACAGGACGTGCAATGAGGATGTATCACAATCACTATTGTGAGCGTCGGTTAACAATTGTAGTGTCAATCTTTTGAGTAATTGCTAATGTCGAAGTTCGCGTTTGGAAAATATCGCGGCATTATTATTTCTGTCGCCCTTTTCCTGCTATTGGATGCCTCGGTTCTTGTATTCAATTTTTATGTCTCATTTCAAATAGCGGAAGATGCTGTAGGCGTCAATATTGCTGGTCGTCAGCGAATGTTGTCGCAGCGCATGGCAAAAAGCCTTTATATTCTTGACGCTACTCAAGATGACAAGCCGTTTTTTGATAAAACCCTAAATGAATTGCAGCTCAGCCAAAAGTTGTTTGATCAAACTCTGTCGGCATTTCGAAATGGTGGCGAAGTAAAAGGAGCAGGCGATAATTTTGTGAAACTAAAACCTGTCGCCAGCCAAAAATCCAAAGATAGTCTGCGTGATGCAGTCGCAATCTGGGAGCCTTACAATATTGCGATCACACAATTTTTACAGAAAGCCAATAGCTCGCCGGATTACGCCGGAGAATTATCCCATGCAATTGTCATGGCCAGAACCAATAATCTGGCGCTTTTGGATCTGATGAATAATTTGACAATTGATTTGGAACAGGTTGCTTCATCCAAAGCTGCACGTTTAAGGACGATCCAAACCTTGGGCATACTGCTCGCGATTATCAATTTCCTGTTAATTTTATTTCACTTCCTGAAACAGTTGCGCGAGAGTGATGCGCGAATAGATGAAGCGCGCCGCGAAACACTGGAGATATTGGAGACAGTTAACGAAGGATTATTTTTGATTGACCGCGATCTAAAAATTGGTGAACAGCATTCCGCAGTGTTAAATAGTATTCTTGGGCAAGTTTCATTATCTGGAAAATCTTTTGCGCGTGTATTGGAAAGCTTGGTTAGTGAAAAAGATGCGAATACAGCCAAAGGATTTATTGATTTATTGTTTGATCCACGCGTAAAAGCCCGTTTGATAGGAGACTTGAATCCCTTACAGGCTATTGAAGTCAATGTGGTACAGGAAAATGGTACTTTTGTCAGTAAGCATTTACGCTTTGATTTTGCCCGGGCTTATCAGGGAAATAGTATTTCACATGTGCTGGTTACCGTAGTTGATGTCACTGAGCAAGTGAAATTGGCAAGAGAGTTGAGTGAAAGTCGTGAGCGTAATGAATCGCAACTGGAAATTTTAACCAGCTTGCTACATGCACATCCCATACTGCTAAAAGAATTTATTGACAATAGCTATGCCTGCTATAACCGGATCAATAACCTGTTGCGGGCTTCTGCAAAAAACTCCCAACAATTCCATGAAAAAGCAGTCAATCTTTTTAAGGAATTGCATAATTTCAAAGGCGAGGCTTCGGCACTGAAGTTGGATTACTTTGAAAATGCAGCGCATAAGATGGAAGATCTGGTAGTGGTATTAAAGCAAAAAGACTCACTGGAGGGGAATGATTTTTTACCCTTTACAGTACAACTGGAAGCGTTGATAAATTACACGCAACAAGTTGAGCAATTGGCGATAAAACTCAGTCAATTTGGTGGCGGTCTGCTTCCCCAGGCGCAGGAGCGTTCCAGCAAAAATATTACCGGTAGCCGTGTTACTGATGGCTGGGAAAATTTATTCGAGTTTGTTCAGCATGTTGCACAGAGGCAAGGTAAATTGGTGAAGTTGGTTGCCAGTGGCTTAACCGAAGTGAAATTGGATCCTGCTTATTTACAACAACTTCGTGAGATTTGTATTCAATTATTGCGGAATGCAGTCGTACATGGAATTGAAGCACCTTACGATCGCGAAATGAGTGAAAAACCTATTCAGGGTCGTATCGATTTGCGTCTGGCAAAAATTTCGGAAACCGAGATGGAGCTGATAGTAATGGATGATGGATGTGGATTGAAATACGATGAAATTCGTGCAAAAGCAATCGAGTCAGGTCGGTGGGACGAAAGTGAAATTGAGTCTTGGGATAATAAGAAATTATTGTCTCTGCTCTTTCATGGAGGTTTAAGCACTGCGAATTCCTTGACCCTTGATGCAGGGCGTGGTGTTGGCATGAGTGCAGTGATGAATCACGTTGTTGCACACAGGGGAAGAATTACCGTTGCTACTCGACGCGGACGTTACACACGTTTTGTTATTACCATGCCATTGGTTCTGTCTTTGGATAAAAATCCAATTCATACCCAGGAGGCATGATGCTTAACCTAATGATTGTTGACGATTCGAATATTATTCGTCGAAAAATCGAACGTTGTAATATTCACCACAAATTTCGTTTGGTTGCTTCAGCAGCAAATGGTTTGGATGCATTTGAACAATTTAAAAAAACCAGGCCGCAAGTGATTACTATGGATATCACCATGCCGGGAATGGATGGAATTCGATGCATAGAAAAAATTACGCAAATAGACCCAGGGGTTCGTATTTTAGTAATTTCTGCATTAAGTGATAAAGCTACCGGAATATTGGCATTGCAAAAGGGCGCACGCGGTTTTTTATGTAAGCCGTTTTCTGACGATGCTTTGTTGGCGGCACTGATAGAATTAACCGAGGATTAAATGACCGAACAAACAATACAAGTTTTTATCGACGGTGTGGTGCGTTATTTTGAGCACGTTGCAGATAAAGAAATTCAAATCGGTAGTCCTTATCTGGTTGAAAATAATTCGCCGGCAGCCTATGACGTTACAGGTTTGATTGGTATATCCGGCCCTTATAAAGGTTGCGTTTATTTCACTTCACCGAAAATTTTATTAAAGCATGTGTTGATGAGCATAGGTGAGCAGGATACGGGTAATGAAAATATTTTTGATTTGGTTGGTGAAGTTGCCAATACCATTTCTGGTAATGCCAGAAGTGTTTTCGGACAGGATTTTATGATTTCAGTACCGGTGATGATTGAAGGTGCTCCCAGCCATATACACTTGCCTTCACACCTCCGCTCTTACGTTATTCCTGTGTACTGGCGTGCTTATCATGCAGCGGTCGTCATTTGTCTTGATAGCTGATTTACACTTGTCATAATCGAGTCATGATGAATAACATCAGAGTTTGATGATGCTTGCCAGCTACTTCAATTATCCGGTTGTTTTAATATGAACCTGTTGTCATAACAGGAGAACAACTCATGAAACCATCATTTTATTTGCTCGGGTTATTGCTCGGAATTTCCAGCCTATCAGCAGTTGCACATGAACTGACTATTAATGTTGAAAATGTAAAATCCACTAAAGGATTTTTATATGTTGCATTACACAATTCAGAATCAACCTGGATGAAGCAAGGCATCCAAGGCCAAAAGTTGCCTATAACTGAAAAAACAGTGAAGGTTATTTTTAAGGATTTACCGGCAGGCGATTATGCAGTAACCATGTATCAAGACGAAAATGACAATGGCAGTATAGATAAAAATGCCATAGGTATTCCTACAGAGCCTTACGGTTTTTCCAACAATGGGGCAAACTTTGGACCCCCAAGCTTTAAAGACTCAGTGGTATCTGTTTCGGAAAATAAAACTGTTACGATTTATTTGCAGTAGTCATTATCATGAAAATAACAGGCGGTTTGCCTGTTATTTGTATGCATTACTTCTCGTGCAACCCAAACACACAAGTAAATGAACTGCCTTTGCCGAGTTCGCTGGTGATTTTTAATTCGGCATAGTGTCTGAGTAGAACATGCTTGACGATTGCCAAGCCTAGACCCGTGCCACCAGTTTCGCTGTTGCGGCTGGCGTCTACGCGGTAAAAGCGTTCAGTTAGTCTTGGTAGATGTTGTGCGTCAATTCCGGGGCCGTTGTCGGTGACAGAAACGTAGAAGTGTTGTAAATCCTGCCAGAGCAGAATGGTGATTCTGCCGTCCTTTTGTGTGTATTTAATCGCGTTTATTACCAAATTCGAAAAGGCGCTGTGTAATTCTTTTTCATTGCCGGAATAAAACAAAGGTTTGGTCGTGTTGTTGCAAACCAGGTTTAATGTTTGTTGCTTTTCTTGCGCAAGTACATCGGTTTCCGCTTTTACTGCAGTTAATAGTTGTTCGATATTAATTGGTTTTTGATTTTGTCCGGCTTCTGTTGTTTCCAGTTTTGATAATACTAACAAGTCATTTATCAATAATGACATGCGTTGACCTTGCTGTAGCATTTGTTGTAGCGGTTTATTCCATTGTGGGTTGGAATTGTTATCAGCCAATGTTTCCACGTAACCATTAATGACTGTCAGGGGGGTGCGTAATTCATGAGATACGTTAGCAACAAAATCCTGGCGCATTTTTTCCAGATTATGTAATTGCGTAACGTCACGTACTACAATTAATTTTTCGGCATTACCAAAGGGTGTGATTTGAAATTGCAAATGTTTGGATGAGAATCGGGGGGAAGGTAGTTCCAAGGGTTCTTCATATTTTCCTTCTTCAAAATAACTGACGAATTTGGGATGGCGTAAAAAATTAATGACAGATTGCCCCTGATCTTTTGTGCTAAACCCCAACATTCTGTGCGCGGCGGGGTTCCAAAAATCTAACTGGCTCTTCTGGTTAAGAATGATGATGCCATCTTTTAATGCAGAACTGATTTCCTGAACGCGTTTGATAACGGCTTGCAGTTTTTCCTTTTCCTGTTTCTGATGGCGTTGCAGTTGATAGATGTTGTCAAAAATAATACTCCAGATACCACTGGCTTCAGGTGTTTCATTGTGATTGGCATCAACCAGCCAACGATTGAGTTGGTGCATTTTCAATAGCATCCAACCTATGTATAAGCCGCAGCTCAATAACAAGCTCCAGCCCATTTGATCAGTGATTAATCCCAGTACAAAACCGGATAGGCACAGCAAAATAATACGCTGTAGTTCTGTTGAAAAACCTTTAAGCAAAATATCAGCCTCTAAAAATCTCGCAGGATTTTATCAGGCTTCAAGTCGAGTTGAAAAAC
>CAZICR010000030.1:0-13988 GCA_964537795.1 uncultured Cellvibrionaceae bacterium
GCCAGTGAAATTATGGACAAATACATTCCCTATCACACAGCAGAATCACGCAATACAGTTGATATCAACCTGATTGAAAGCCGCCTTGCCGAATATCGAGATAACCTCACGGGTATGGCAGCTGAATTAAACAATCTGCGTCTTTATCATCGTAAAACATTGGAAGAATTACCCATGGCGGTTTGCTCACTGGGACGGGATATGGAAATCCTCATGTGGAATCGTGCCATGGCAGCTCTCACACGTACCCCCAGCGAAGTGGTCACAGGCTCTTATCTGGAAGATATTCCCGAGCCTTGGTGCAGTTTGTTGATTGATTTCAGTCGCAGCAAAGAACCGCACTTTTATCGTCGCGAAATCGAACTGGATAGCCGTCCACATTGGGTCAGCCTGCATAAAGCCGCTATTGAAGGCACCATTGCAGCGGGAGTCTATGATCAAGTAATGCTGCTGGAAGATGTTACCGAAACACAAATGCTGGAGCAGGAGCTGGTTCACTCCGAACGGCTGGCGTCAGTGGGTAGATTGGCTGCCGGGGTAGCGCATGAAATAGGTAATCCGATTACGGGTATTGCCTGTCTCGCACAAAATCTGCGCTATGAATCAGAGAGCCCAGACGTGTTGGAAACTGCCAATCAAATACTCAGCCAAACCGACAGGGTTGGCCGCATTGTGCAATCCCTGGTAAGTTTTTCGCATGCAGGACACGCCAGTAAAAGTGAGTTCGCCCCTGTATCCCTGCGCGACTGTGCCAGTGAAGCCATACAGCTTCTGTCATTGCAAAAAGATAAACGTCAGGTACTTTTCGCTAACGATATTCCCTCCAGCGCAATTATTGCCGGCGATCACCAACGCATGATTCAGGTCTTTATCAACCTTTTATCTAACGCACGGGATGCCAGTCCAGACCAAGGCCGTGTTATGCTTGAAAGTAACGAAGATGAGAATTCGGTAACAGTGAGTGTTACCGATGAGGGAACCGGGATCCCACCGGAATTGATTGATCGTATTCTGGAGCCCTTTTTTACCACCAAAGAACCAGGAGAAGGTACTGGGTTGGGGCTGGCAATGGTGTACAGCATTATCGAAGATCACAGTGGCTATCTTGATATTGTGAGTCCTGCCGACATAGTCAATAATCGAGGCGCTCGATTCATTATCATCTTGCCACGGCATCTGGATTCTGTTCTGGATCTTTGAGATTAACGCAACAGGTAGAACTATAGAGTTATGAGCAAGATTCTGATTGTTGAAGACGAAAATATTATCCGCAACGCTTTGCGCAAGCTTCTGGAACGTAATCTTTATGAAGTTCAGGAAGCACCTTCCGTCAAAGAAGCCATGAAGTTCAATCTCAGGGATTTTGATCTGATCATCAGCGATTTACGACTGCCGGGAGCACCAGGTACCGATCTGATTAAACTGGCTGGTGATATACCGGTGTTAATTATGACCAGCTACGCGAGCCTTCGCTCAGCGGTTGACTCAATGCGCATGGGCGCAGTCGATTACATAGCCAAACCCTTTGATCATGATGAAATGGTTAATGCCGTCAAACGTGTTATAGGCAAAGCCAAGGCTCAGGCTAAAGTGGCTCCAACCGCAAGTAATGCTATAGCCGGAATGATTGGCATCAGCGATGTCATGAAAGATCTTTACAACCGAATCCACAAAGTCGCTCCCACGGCTGCCACAGTACTCATCCATGGGGAAACAGGCACCGGAAAGGAATTGGTAGCACGAGCTTTACATGAGGAAAGCACACGCAGTAATCACCTGATGATCTCGGTGAATTGTGCAGCCATTCCCGAGACACTCATTGAATCAGAACTTTTCGGTTACGAAAAAGGTGCTTTTACCGGCGCCTCGAACAATCGTGAAGGCTTGGTTGCAGCAGCCGATGGTGGAACCCTGTTCCTGGATGAAATCGGTGAGTTACCCCTGGAAGCACAAGCGCGCTTATTGCGCGTGTTACAAGAGGGCGAGGTTCGTCCCCTGGGTTCGGTTGAGTCGCGCAAGGTGGATGTGCGCCTGATCGCTGCAACTCACCGTGACCTGCGTAAACTGACCAAAGAAAACAAATTCCGTGAGGATCTCTACTTCCGCTTGAATGTCGTTCAACTGGAATTACCCCCTCTTCGCCAACGTGGTCGTGACATCATCACAATCGCCGAATACCTGCTCCAACGCTATTGTGCACAATTCAATAAACCTTTGTTAAAACTCTCTGAGAAAGCTATTGAATCCATCATGAACTATCCATGGCCAGGTAATGTGCGCGAGTTGGAAAACGCCATGCAACGTGCAGTGATCCTTTGTGAAGACAGCAATGAGATCGGCGACAACCTGTTATCCATCGATATGGAAGCAGGAGATATAGGAGATGAAACAACCAGTTCCGTTATCATTTCCCCGCGTATAGCCAACCGCAGCAATCCCGGCAGCCCTGGGGACGATGATTTATCTCTCGAAGATTATTTCCAGCGTTTTGTACTGGAGCATCAGGATCGTATGAGTGAAACTGAGCTGGCCAAAAAGCTGGGCGTCAGTCGTAAATGCCTGTGGGAACGCCGCCAGCGTTTAGGCATTCCCCGCACCAAGGGTACATCTGGAATCAAGTCATAACTTAATTTTCAAAAATTCCCAAAATACGACACTTGTGCGCTATAGGTGACATAAAAAACGGCTTGCACGCCAAACTGTTACCCTCGATCACGCAAGTGTTACTTCCCAAAAACTGTTACCACTTCCCATTCTGAGTAACACACACATTCAAATATGTAACTATTAGAAATAACAAAAAGTTATAAAAACCTTTAAAAAAACGCAACTCATTGATTTTAAATAAAAAAAAATATCTGGCATAGGAAGTGCTCTATTGCGGCCATAACAAAAACAAACAATAAGAAATATTCACTAACCTCTAATAACAACAACAAATAATAACAACAGCAAAATTGACAGAATAACAACAAGAAACAATAACAAGAGCGAATCTTTCTGCGCTAAATGCACAGATAAGATATCTCAAAAAACAAAAAGTTCTGGATAAGAAGAACAAACAATAAAATGCTTAAAAAGCAAATGGGGTGCGAATCACCCAAATGATAAGAAAGACCAATGAAAAGAATTCGACGCGGGGAATGACTTTTCGAGTTGTACAGATACACAAAGTGAATAACAACAAGGCACAGGTGGGGGTTAGCATACTACAAACCCATGAGTTGCCAGATGCACTTAGGTGCTAACCTCTAACGGGAAAGCGAGAGCTTTCCCGTTTTGCTTTCTGCCATATAACCCTAGCCATCTGGTCTCTGTTACACTTCAACCAAACAAATAGTCTGGATCTCCATCTCTCTATGCTCAAACGCATTTTAAATTTATTCAAATCTGATACTGATTCAAACGAAGGACGTATTATCCCCCGTGATCAGCACACAATATCCCGCAAACATATCAGCCCCAGTGCCTTGAAGGTCATCAAACAGCTTCATGAGGCAGGTTATGAGGCTTATTTGGTAGGGGGGGGTGTACGCGACCTCTTACTAAATAACACCCCCAAGGATTTCGACGTCGCCACTAACGCCACCCCCGAGCAAGTCAAAAACCAATTTCGGGGTTCGCGCATAATTGGTAGACGCTTTCAGATTGTCCATGTCCGCATGGGACGCGAAATTATTGAAGTGACTACTTTCCGTGGCCAGGACGATCAGTCAAAAAGCAGTACCAAAAATGAAGATGGTATGTTGTTGCGCGACAATGTTTATGGAACCTTGGAAACCGATGCCATGCGCCGCGACTTCACCGTCAATGCGCTCTATTACAACCTGCGCGACTTTAGCCTGATTGATTACTGTGGCGGCATCAAAGACCTTGAGAAACGCCGCTTAAGGATAATTGGCGACCCTGAAACACGCTACAAGGAAGATCCCGTTCGTATACTGCGAGCACTAAGATTCGCAGCCAAGTTGGGATTTTCGATTGAGGCATCAACCGCAAAACCTATCAGCGAACTCAGTCCATTGTTGTTAAATGTTTCGGACGCCCGATTATTTGAGGAATTACTCAAGCTCTTTCTTAACGGCTCGGCGACGGCGACTTTTTATCTATTGCGTGAGTATGATCTTCTATCAATTTTATTGCCCGGTACTGATGCCGCACTCAAAGCCGGTGATACATTGGGATTGGCAGTCATTGAAAAATGTATGATCAACACAGATAAACGTATTCGAGCAAACAAAACTGTTACGCCCGCATTTCTTTACGCCGCACTTTTATGGCCAGCATTGCAAGCTCGATTCAAACTATTAAGCGAAGACTTACCACCCGCACAAGCCTGGGTACAAGCCACGCAACAAGTCATTCAACAGCAGCTCACACGTACCGCCATACCTAAACGTTTTACCCTTCCCATGAGGGAAATTTGGGATTTACAAAACCGCTTGCCGCAAAGATCCGGGTTACGCGCGTTACGTACATTGGATCATCCCCGATTTCGGGCAGCCTATGATTTCTTGTTGATGCGGGAAGACTCAGGGGAAAATTTGCAAGGTTTGGGACAATGGTGGACCAGCTATCAGATCGCCGATGACGAGCAACGTATATCCATGGTCAAATCACTCAATAAACCCGCTGGCGAACCCAAATCCAGGAGCCGTCGCCCACGCAAACCTAAACCCAATGCTGTGGAATAAACATGTCTCTGGCCTATATAGGGTTGGGTAGCAATTTAAAGCAACCGCTTCAGCAAATTACACAAGCGCTGAAAGAACTGGATCAGATTCCTGAAACAAAATTGCTCAAGTCCTCACGCTTATATCAAAGTCAGGCAATAGGCCCGGATCAACCGGACTTCATTAATGCAGCGGCAGTATTGGAAACCTGTCTTGATCCGGTTTCGCTATTGGATGAGCTGCAAAAAATCGAGCAGATTCATCAACGCCACCGCGAACAGCATTGGGGCCCCCGAACATTGGATCTGGATATATTACTGTTCGACCAAGAGCAAATCCGGTCTGAACGACTCAGCTTGCCGCACCCTTATTTGACCGAAAGAGCGTTTGTACTTTTACCCTTGATGGATTTGAATGTTGATTTACGCTTACCTGATGGGAATTTAGTGCAAACCTATTTGATTAATTGCCAGTCACAAAAAATTCAGGTTTTACCTGACATTATTTAGAGGGCCTAACTGTGATACCAGTGTTCGACGAAATTAATCTGGATCTCAATCGTGAAAAATTACCGCGATTTATTGCAGTCGAGGGCTGTATAGGTGTTGGCAAAACCACCCTTGCACGCAATTTGGCAAATTTATTTAATTACGAAACCTTACTGGAACAAGCAGAAGAAAATCCCTTTTTGGAAAAATTTTATAGAGACCCAAAAGCAACCGCATTGCCTACACAATTATTTTTTTTATTTCAGCGCGCCAATCAACTGCGTGACTTGCGACAAAATGATTTATTTAGCCCTATTCGCGTAGCTGATTTTTTAATGGATAAAGACCAGCTATTTGCAAAAGTGACCCTCGACAAAGATGAATACAATATTTACCAACAGGTATTTGATCGATTGACTATTGACTCCCCAACTCCGGACTTAGTGATTTATTTGCAAGCACCGGTCGATATTTTACTGGATCGAATCCGCCAGCGAGGCATAGCAGCTGAGCAATATATTACCCGCGATTATTTATCGGCACTGAACGATGCCTACACAGAATTTTTTCACTTTTATGATCGAGCGCCACTATTAATTGTCAACGCGCGCGAACTCAATCTGGCGACTAATCGCGAACATTTTAAACAATTGGTTAACTATATTTTAAATATCAAAAACGGCCGCCACTATTACAACCCAAGCCCCGAATTATAAACGGAGATTGCCATGCCTTATTCCAGTATCAGCACTTCCACCAGTAACACACAACTCACAAAAAAAATCACCATTAATAGTTTGCAAAAACTAAAAGACGCAAAAGAAAAATTTGTCGTGATTTCACTTTACGATGCTCATATGGCAGCCATGGCTGAACGCTGTGGTGTTGAAGTGGTATTAGTGGGAGATTCGCTCGGTATGACAGTATTGGGTTACGACAGCACTATTCCAGTAACCATGGAACAAATGATTTATCACGTTGAAGCCGTTGCACGTGGAAATAAAAAATCACTGATCATGGGTGATTTACCCTTCATGACTTATGCAACCACCGAAGATGCACTGCGCAACTGTGCACGCATCATGCAAGCCGGTGCCCATATGGTAAAACTTGAAGGCGGCGCATGGCTTGCTGAAACCGTTAAGCAATTATCAGAACGGGGTATTCCAGTATGCGCACACCTGGGGTTAACACCGCAATCCGTCAATAAATTTGGTGGTTTCCGTGTGCAAGGTCGCGATCAAATCACCGCTGAAAAAATTCGCCGGGACGCCACAATGCTGGCCGATGCAGGTGCCGATTTGTTGTTACTCGAATGCGTTCCATCATTACTCGCCAAACAAATCACTGACGATATATCAATCCCGACGATTGGCATAGGCGCCGGTCGCGATACTGACTCGCAAGTATTAGTCATTAACGATATTTTAGGCTTGACCGAACAGCCGCCAAAGTTTTCAAAAAACTTTTTACTGGAAGCCAATGATATTCCCGGCGCTATGCAAAAATATGTCGCCGATGTAAAAGCAGAAATTTTTCCAGGAGATGACAATATTTTTGTTTGATTAATCATGACTCCCTGGTTTTAATTTTGAGCGCAGCCAATTCCAAATAGAATTGTTGGCCAACATGTATTTATCCAATTCATCCTGATTTTGAAAATAATATTCCGGGTCATTAAATAACATTTCACGTTTCAGCATACGGCGATTGGGATTAATATTTTTAATTACTCTGGCCGGATTGCCTGCTGCAATGACATTGGCAGGAATATTTTTAGTGACAACCGAGCCTGCACCAATCACAGAATTCTCACCAATAGTCACGCCTTTATTGATAATCACCCTTTCGCCAAGCCATACATTATTTTCCAGCACCACAGGCTTGGTGCAACGAAAAGGCCGAATGCGATTGTAAATGCCATGCCAATCACTATCGCTAATGTAGACATTCGCTGCAAACATACAGTTATCACCAATACGAATGGATTGGGCTGCGGAAATACGGGTGCCGGGTGAAATCAAACAATAATCGCCGATGATAATTTCTGCGTGACTTTTTTTACCCGGCCATGTCGTAAAACGTACCTTGTTATCGGACGAACAAATAATCTGTGCAAAATTCCCCAAGTGAATATTGCGACCAAAAATGACCAAGCTGCGAGGGTGGGCGATTTCCGGAATACTGCCCAAAGAGTCAAATTGGGGGGCAATAAAACGTCGTACATACCAGGCATTGAATTTTTTATAGATCAGTTTGATGAAGTATGGGGTGCTATTACGTCGCATTGATGTTGCTCTTATTTAAATTCATTACAGTGTATGATACGAACAAATATTTTCGGAAAAAATTATGTTGCCAATTGATATCGACAGTGTAAAAGGATTTTTGGATAAAACCGAGGGCGAAGCGCTTTATCAACTTACATTAGTGGCTTCTGCTCTTGGTCCTTGCCTGGAAATTGGCAGTTATTGTGGTAAATCTACTGTTTACCTGGGCACGGCATGCCAACAAAAGAAAAATGTTTTGTTTGCGGTGGATCATCATCGCGGTAGTGAAGAACATCAATTGGGCGAGGCATATCATGATCCCGATTTATTTGATACTGAATCCAACAAAATGGATAGCTTTCGCGAATTTCGTAAAACACTTGCAGGTGCAAAACTGGAAGATACAGTCATCCCTATAGTGGCACCATCACGACTGGTTGCGCAGTGTTGGACTACGCCATTGTCACTGGTATTTATTGATGGTGGGCACAGTATGCAAGCCGCCATTGATGATTATGAATTCTGGAGCCCACACATAATGGCCGGTGGATATTTGGCCATTCACGATGTTTTTCCCAACCCGGAAGATGGCGGACGTCCACCTTATGAAATTTGGCTCAAAGCCATTGCATCAGGATTATTTGAAGAACAACCTTTGATTAAAAGCCTGGGCATTTTGCGGCGTAAATAATGTAAAAAATTTCAGGAATATTTATGAGTTTATTTTCCAATTTACCACTCAATGAATCCATGCTTGCTAATCTGGAGTCTCTCGAATACAAAGAGATGACACCTATACAAGCGCAAAGTTTGCCTTTGATTTTACAAGGGCTGGATATTATCGGCAAAGCCAAAACCGGCAGCGGAAAAACCGCTGCTTTCGCGATTGGTTTATTACATCAATTGCAAGCCGAGGTTTATCACACACAAGCTTTAGTACTTTGCCCAACTCGCGAATTAGCCGATCAGGTTGCAAAAGAAATCCGACGCTTGGCGCGGATGATTCCGAATATCAAAGTATTAACGCTTTGCGGTGGCGTTTCTATCGGACCACAACTTGCTTCGCTTGAACGTGGTGCGCACATAGTAGTAGGCACACCGGGGCGATTGGTTGATCACTTGCGTAAAAATTCATTACAACTGAATCAAATAAAACAATTAGTTCTCGACGAAGCAGATCGCATGTTGGATATGGGATTTTCTGAAGAAATCGATCAAATTATTGCTGCTTGCCCTACCGAAAAACAAACACTGTTATTTTCTGCGACCTATCCAAAAGATATAGAAGCTATCAGTAGACGATGCCAAAAAAATCCACAAATGGTCAGCGTTGAAAGCACCGAAATTAATGCAGCAATTACACAAGCATTTTTCGAAGTTTCATCAAACACTGCCAAATTAAATGGCTTGTTAAGCCTGCTGGCAGAATACAAACCTAAATCCAGTATAGTGTTTTGCAATACCAAACAAACTTGTAATGAAGTGTTTGAATTTTTACAAGAACAATCGATTTCTTCAGTAGCACTACACGGTGATCTCGAACAAAAGCAGCGCGATCAAGTTCTGGTGCGCTTTGCCAATCGCAGTGTGTCAGTATTGTTGGCGACGGATCTCGCCGCTCGTGGTTTGGATATCAAACAACTCGATGCCGTAATTAATTTTGATTTGGCACGCGACAGTGAAGTGCATATCCATCGTATTGGCAGAACGGGTCGTGCAGGCGAAACAGGTATTGCATTAAGTTTAATTTCACCCCAGGATTTGACCGCGCTTAATCGACTGGAAAACTTTGCTGAGATAAAAATTGAATTGCAACCTTTGCCTGAATTTAATTCGTCAGCCAATATTGAACCCGACATGATAACCCTGAATATAGACGGCGGGAAAAAAGATAAATTACGCGCTGGTGATATTTTAGGTGCGTTAACCAAAGACGCGGGAATTCCCGGCGATAAAATTGGCAAGATCGACATTTTTGATTTTGCTGCTTATGTGGCAATCGATAAATCCTTCGCACAAAAAGCATTGAAACAATTACAAACCAAGCCGTTAAAAGGTAAACAATTCAGAGCCAGAAAACTCTAAACTGGTTTTTGGATCAACAGGTAATTGAATGCCAATTGATATCTCGACTCTCCTGACGTTTTGTATGACCTGCCTGTTAATTGAATTAACACCGGGACCCAACATGGCGTATCTGGCAATTATCAGTAGCCGATCCGGAAAGTCAGCGGGTTATTTTGCAACAGCAGGCATTGCCTTAGGCTTGCTCATCATCGGTGTTGCCGCTTCTATGGGTTTGGCCAGCCTTATTCATGAATCATCTTTAATTTATCAAGTATTACGTTGGTGTGGCATTTTATTTTTGTTGTGGCTTGCATGGGATGCCTGGCGTGATGCGGATATTTCAACTCAAGAAGAACCTTTTGAAGCAAAAGCTAAGAAATATTTTCTACGTGGATTAATGACCAATTTATTAAATCCTAAAGCAGGTTTATTTTATATTGCAGTACTACCGCGTTTTACCAACGACGACACTGATATAACCCGGCAACTGGTTTTTTTATCGCTTATTTATGTTGCAATTGCCAGCCTGATTCATCTCACCATCGTTTCCCTTACCAGTCAGACCAATCGTTTGCTTCATTCACAACAAGCGCGTCAAAATTTCAGCCGCATTTTGGCAGTGCTTTTGGCGATAGTAGCGATTTGGTTTGCCTGGGTAACGCAGCCCGCATAAAAATAAATCGCCAAAAAACGTTATGGACAATGAAATTTACTTACGTACGCTATCGAACAGACTTAATTCCATCAGTGTTGCACAATTCAACATCTATTGTTCGTTATAGTTTTTGTTGTGGCTAAATGTTGATCTGCTCGTATAAAACCATGAAATTTCTAAAAAGGCATTTTTGTACAGTTGTTGGCAATTTAAAATTGGCGCAAGTTATTTCCTTGGTGCAATTTCATGCAATTTTTTTATCACTGTAAAAATATGCAAAATAAAATTTATGAACTAAATAATTGCATTGCGCTCTATAAATGTGCAAAGCACATTTTATTATTTCCCTCATGACTGATTTTTAATCATCGCAAAAAAGTTACTAACAATGTGACGCCAATATCCTCAAAAAATTATTTTAAATACAAAATATTTAAATTTGTGACATAAATTTAAATTCCATTCAGTTAAATAGCGCATTATGCTGGCACCAAGGATAGATTTACCCAGTCAACCTGTTTAATAGTTCTTATTTCAATGAATATATCGGTCAATTTTACAGAGAAGAGCTTATATGTTTGACAATCCCACGCCTAAATCTGTTGCAGATTTACAATTTATTAACGCCAATCAAACACCTGCTATTCGGCTTCAACATTCGACAATTCTCGCGTTTTCACGCATTGTTGACATGATAATCATCCCTTTTTGTTTGTGGATTTCCAATCAATATTTTGGACATGCATGGAGCAATACTGAATCTTTTTTATCGGCAATCGCGGTGTTGTTATTTGTGATATTTGCGGAAGCTCACGAAATTTATTATTTGTGGAAGGGCTACAGCACTATAGGTTTGGCAGTGCGTATTCTGATCGCTTGGTGTTTCACCGGCGCCTTAATGATAATTGTACTTTTGATATTTTTTAATTTGCCTTCAATCGATACGATTGGTTTTGTTCTCTGGTTATTGTTGACGCCAGCGGCCATCATTTGCTTTCATGCAGGACGACGAAAACTACTGGCACAATGGCGTGGGAAATCAACAGTTCTGCGTCGAATAGCAATTATTGGTGCCAATGATCTTGCTGGAAGATTAACCAAAAGTTTGGATAGCATGCCTTGGTTTGGTTATCGATTAGTGGGAGTTTACGATGACCGATATCAGCCTCGTCAGGACTCAAATAATCTTCCTGAATTATCAATAGAGAGAACAGAAAATGCAGATTTGGAAAAACTTTATCGGGATGCCCGCGATGGGAATGTGGATATAGTTTTTATTACCCTGCCCCTACGTGCCGAGATGCGCACAAAAAATATCGTTGAAAAACTTTCAGACACTACAGTCTCCGCTTACATAGTTCCGGATGTATTTAATTTTGATTTGTTGCATTCGCGTCTTACCTGCTTTCAGGGTATCCCCGCGTTAAGTATTTACGATTCGCCCCTGGCAGATTATGGCTGGTTAAAAAGGCTTGAAGATGTGGTGTTGAGCTTGGGGCTTTTAGCATTATTTTCATTGCCAATGTTATTCGTAGCATTGGGTATCAAATTGACATCCAAAGGCCCGGTGTTTTTCAAACAAACCCGTTACGGTATGGGCGGTGACAAAATCAAAGTTTGGAAATTCCGTTCAATGACTGTGATGGAAGATGGCAACAAAGTTGATCAAACACAACGGCATGATCCACGAGTCACACCTTTTGGTGGCTTTTTACGCAGAACATCCCTGGACGAGTTGCCGCAATTATTCAATGTCTTGGCAGGCAGTATGTCTTTGGTGGGTCCAAGACCGCACGCGGTGTCGCACAATGAACATTATCGCGGCTTGATCAAAGGCTACATGCTGCGTCACAAAGTAAAACCCGGTATTACCGGATTAGCGCAAGTGAGCGGTTTCCGTGGTGAAACAGAAACGGTGGACAAAATGGCGGGAAGAGTCACCTGTGATTTGCACTACATCAGTAACTGGTCTTTGTTGCTGGATTTTAGAATTCTTTGGCGAACTATTTTTAAAGGTTTTATAAGCGAACAAGCCTATTAAAATCCGGGGTAGATGTGATGAAAGTAGCAGTGGTACACGACTGGTTAATTGATTCAGGCGGTGCGGAGGGCGTACTAAAAGTTCTGCTATCTATTTATCCCGATGCTGATGTGTTTACTTTGGTGTGTGGCATGAACGCGGGGCAATTGGCATCCATAGGCATTCACAAGCCGGTAAAAACATCCTTCATCCAAGGTTTGCCTTTCGCGATAAAAAAATATCGCAACTATTTACCTCTTATGCCTCTTGCAATTCAACAATTGGAATTGCAGAACTATGATTTGATTATCAGCAGTAATTTTTGTGTTGCCAAAGGTGTTATCACTGGCCCCGATCAACTCCATGTCTGCTACTGCCATTCACCGGTGCGTTATGCATGGGATTTGCAATCGCAATATTTAAAAGAGTCAGGATGTGAAAAAGGTGTGAAGTCCTGGTTGGTGCGTTATTTCTTAAACGGTTTGCGCGATTTTGATGCACGCAGTGCTTTGGCGGTTGATAAATTTATTGCCAACTCAACTTTTATCCAGCGTCGAATTCGTAAATGCTACAGACGTGAATCAGTGGTGATCTATCCACCGGTAGAGACAACTGAATTTACCTTGCACGCGCAGAAAGAAGATTATTACCTGGTGTGTAGTCGCCTGGTGCAATACAAAAAAGTTGGATTGGTAATCGATGCCTTTAATCGAATGCCTGATAAAAAATTGTTGGTACTCGGGACTGGTCCCGATTATGAGCAGTTGGTAAAAAAAGCTGGCTCCAACATCAGTTTGATGGGTTACGTATCGCGCGAAGTCGTGATTGAAAAAATGCAAAAAGCCAAAGCATTTATTCATGCCGCTGAAGAAGATTTCGGTATAGCACCGGTTGAAGCCCAAGCCTGCGGAACACCAGTCATTGGATACGGCAAAGGTGGCTTATTGGATACAGTTGCTGAAGGAAAAACCGGAATTTATTTTGAAAGCCAGACAGCGGAATCACTCTGTGCTGCTGTTCAACGATTTGAACATACACAACTTCTGACCGCACAGGAAATTGCCAGTTTTGCATCCTCGTTTAGTGAAGAGAGATTCAAAACCGATTTTATTTATGCAGTGGACCAATGGATACGTGAGCATCAAAAATCCTGTGCCAGCAAAGCAGCAGAAATACTGACGCAATTACCTGTCAGGAACCTGATTAAAGCCGATTAATTCCGGGTAAATTATGCAAAAAACAACATCACATCACGCAGTCACGTCAGTTTTGATGAAAACTGCACTGATGTTTTATTTCATCAGTCTGGCTTCTTGCTCACAAATGCCGACCAGTGGCCCTTATAGTGGTGACATTGAAAAATCATCGCAGCTACGTATCAATGATGCTGATATTCAATGGGTGGATACAGAACAAAATACAAAATACCTGGTAGTGGATATCAAACCCCGGGTAACCGCACATCTATTACAACGGGCATCGCTACCACGACAAATTGAATGGCCGCTCAATGAAACCAAAATGCCGGTCACGATTACTATTGGTGACACGCTACAAATTACGGTATTTGAAGCGCAATCCGGCGGTCTTTTTATTCCCAAAGAAGCCGGTGTGCGCGCAGGTAATTTTGTCACCATTCCTTCACAGTTAGTGGATTACACCGGAAAAATCAGCGTTCCATTTGCCGGTGAAATTACTGTGCTCAATCGCACGCCTGCTGCGGTCGGCGAAGAAATTACACAGAAATTAATCAAGCGTGCCATAGAGCCACAAGCGATAGTGTCGATTGTCGGGCGTAGTAATGCGGCGGTAACT
>CAZICR010000031.1:0-13909 GCA_964537795.1 uncultured Cellvibrionaceae bacterium
CCCATTTCATATTTTTTGTGAAGCGCGAAAGAAAACAGGCAGCGGTGATACTGCCGCCTTCTTTTCCGCCAATATTGGCTATGTCCGCAAAATTACTGTCGAGTTGTTTTTGATAATCATCCCACAGTGGCATTGGCCAGACGCGATCGGCGGAGTCATTTCCGGCTTTGACAATATCAGCAGAGAGTCCATCATCATTACTGAATAATCCGCTGGCGTGATTACCCAATGCAATCACACAGGCGCCAGTTAATGTTGCAATATCAATGACGGTTTTGGGTTTGAATTTTTCTGTGTAAGTTAATGCGTCACACAAAACCAAACGGCCTTCAGCATCAGTGTTGAGAATTTCAATTGTTTGACCCGACATGGAAGTGACAATATCGCCGGGTTTGGTAGCTTTACCGTTAGGCATATTTTCACTGGCAGCTATTACCCCTACAACATTGATGGGTAGTTTTAATTCGATCAGTGTTTGCATGACACCCAACACACTGGCGGCACCGCACATATCGAATTTCATTTCATCCATGCCAGCACCAGGTTTCAGGCTGATGCCACCAGTATCGAAAGTAATACCTTTTCCAACCAAGGCAACAGGAGCCGATTTTTTATCGCCGCCCTGATACTCCATCACAATTAATTTTGCGGGTTGATCACTACCTGCAGACACAGAAAGCAAAGAACCCATGCCCAATGCTTTCATATCTTTTTCTTCGAGTACTGTTAGCTTGAATGCATTTTTAGCGGACAATTGTTTTGCAGTTTCAGCTAAATAAGTGGGTGTACAAATATTTCCGGGAAGATCACCAAGATTGCGCGCAAGATTAATTCCTTTAACTATGGCTTGCCCCAATTCCAGTCCTTTTTCAGCGGATTTGATTTCATTTTTAGTGACACTGAGTTGCACTTTTTTCAGGGTGAGCGGAGTGTCCGATTTTTTACTTTTGAGTTGATCACTGGTGTAGGCCAATAAACCTAATTGCTCCGCAAGCTGACGCGCAATCCATTCACTGTCTTTGTTCTTGACTTGCAGGCCATCAAAACAAAAGCTGATTTCTTTGCAAGGTAGAGATTTGATTTGTTCGTTGATCTTGCCAAGGGTTTTGCGAAAATTTTCCACGGAAATGTCTTTTGCGCCAAAACCAACCAATAAAACACGATCCGCAGTAATTTCGGGTACTGACAGTAACAACAAACTTTGTCCCGGTTTGGCTTGAAATTTTTCACGATTGATTAAATGTTTTAATCCACCTTTGCAGGCTTGATCAACTGCTTCTGCTGCCTGGGAGATTTCACCTTTTTCAAAACAGGGAAGTATTAAGCAATCACTGCTGGCTTTTACCGGATCTATTGTTTTGGCAGAAAAATTCAGGCTGGTTTGTTTGAAGGTTGTTTTAGTCATAGCTTACTCGTGATCAATCGTTTCAGGGAGGGTGCTAATGTAGAGTACCCATTATGTTTCAAGTGACATCAATAAATTCTACGGCAGTAAAACCAAATTTAACCAGGGCGGGTTTGAGATCTTCCACATCTTCAGCCTGCTTGGTAAAAATCGCAAGATGGTTGAGCTGTTTTGCAGAATAAATCAACCCGTCAGTCGTATTTTGCAACAGGGATTCAACGCGGCGGGCGATAGCCTCACCGGAATCAATTAATAAAAGCGATTGTGCATCTTTTAATGGTGAAACGCGATGCACTGATGCCAGAATCTCATCGCGTATCAATGGAAAATGTGTACAGGCCAGCACCAGAGTGTCCATTTTTTCAGCATCAGGTTGAGTAAAAAATGCTGCAATAATGCTGTCTATCTGTTTTGCGTCCAATTCTTCGCCGCGTAATTTTTTTTCTGCCAGAGTGACCAGTTCACTGGAACCAATTGAAATTACCCGGCATTCAGGTGCGTGTTCTTCAATCAGTTTGTGGGTGTAAGGACGAGCAACAGTTGCCGGTGTCGCCAATAAACCTATAACGCCTGTGCGCGTTAATTGGGCAGCGGGTTTTATAGCGGGCACCACCCCGACTATGGGTTGCGTAAAATGTTGGCGGCAATGAGGCAATGTCAACGTGCTAGCGGTATTGCAGGCTAAGACAATTAAATCAATTTTATGTAGGGAAAGTATTTTGCGCAGGACTTTATCAACACGCTCAATTAATTCTGCTTCACCTTTGATTCCGTAAGGAAAAAAAGCATTGTCGGATGCATAGATAATAGGTAAAAAAGGCAACTTTTTTTGAATTTCAGCAGCAACACTCAAGCCCCCAACGCCCGAATCAAACACCAGAATGCCGGGATGTGTCGGAGCAATAGAATAAGTTGATGTCATGAGATTCCGCTAAAAGCTTTGGGTGCAAACTGCTAGAATGCGGCGATTCTACTCAAATCTGCCAGACAGATACAAACAAAGAATTGCACAACCTGTGAGGTTTTCATGTCGTTAACGCTTGGCCTGCTATTGGCGGTTTTGTCTTTTCTGCTGGGTGCACTTTTAGTGTACGCCTGGCTGAATACACAACGGCTGCAAGAAGAAAAGCGCAGTCAACAGGAATATCAGGATTCCGTTCGCTTACAGAATGAACAAATGGTTCGTTTGAGGGAGCAACTGGCCAGCGCGCAGGAAAAAAATCACCAGGAGCGCAAACAATTCACTGAACAAATTGCCCTGTTGCAATCTGCACGTAGCGATTTGACTAAAGAATTTGAAAATCTGGCGAATCGGATTTTTGAAAACAAGCAGCACCAATTTAATCAACAGAGTAAAACACTTCTGGATTCCACAATTGACCCCCTCAAAAATCAGTTGCATGAGTTTCGTAAAAAAGTAGAAGACGCTTACGATAAGGAAAACTCTGACCGCAATCGATTGTCAGGCCAGATTGTTGAATTGCAAAAGCAAGCGCAAAAAATTGGCGAGGATGCGATTAACCTGGCGCAGGCTTTAAAAAGTAATCACAAGTTTCAAGGAAATTGGGGTGAAATGATTCTTGAGCGTTTGCTGGAAGATTGTGGCCTGCAGAAGGGCAGGGAATACGATACCCAGATTAATTTTACAACCGCCGATGGCACGCGTTTAATTCCTGATGTCATCATTCATTTGCCTGATAACAAAGACATAGTGATAGATGCCAAATGCTCATTGGTAGACTATGAAAAATACTGCACTACAGAAGATGAAGAAGAAAAAAAGCAGCATCTACATAACCATATCAATGCGTTGCGCGCGCATATAAAAAACCTGAGTATCAAGGACTATGAAAAAATAGAAGGAATAAAAGCACTGGATTTTGTGTTTATTTTTATTCCCATAGAAGCTGCATTTATGTTCGCTTTGCAACATGAGCCTGCATTGTACAAAGAAGCATATGAACGTCGAATTATTTTGGTGAGTCCAACGACTTTATTGGCGACATTGCGCACGGTAGATAATATATGGCGTTATGAAAAACAAAACAAACACGCTGAACGTATCGCCAAAGAAGCGGGAGCTTTGCACGACCAGTTTGTGTTGTTGCTAGAGTCCATGGATGCTGTAGGTTATTCGCTGGATAAGGCGCAAGAGTCTTATTCAAAGGCGCGCGAGCGTTTGCAAACAGGGCGGGGTAATCTGGTCAAGCGAGTTGATGACATACGCCGTTTGGGTGCCAAAACCAAAAAGCTAATCAATGCTGATATATTGGATGGAACCTCAGAAGCAGATGACTTGTTTGCTGATTTGGAATCGAGGGAAGAATAATATGAACTGGATAAATATTTTTTTGATTCTGGGTGGAATCATTATTGCAGTTTTATCTGGCATTGCTATTTATCTTGTCGCAAAAGTTTACCGACTCAATAAACAGCAACAAGTAAAATTAAAAGCACTTGATGACGCTAATTTGCAGGCGAGAAAAAATCAGGGCGAATGGTTGAATAAAAGTATCCAGATATTGGCACAAGGTTTGGAAGAGAATGAAATGAGTTTGACTGAAGCCAGTATTCGTATTTCAGGTTTGCTGGATGCGCTGGGAGTGACTGAACAGGTTAAGCAAGAGTTTTCGGCGTTTTATCAGTTAAGGGAAAAAACCTTGCATATACCCTATCTTGAAGCCTGGCAAAACCTGAGCGCGGCAGAACAAAATAAATTTGATCTGGAGCGTATTCAACATGAAGCTGTTTATCAGGATTTTGTATTGGATGCAGCCAAACGAATCATTGGGCGAAATTTTTCGTAATTTCTTTATTTTTTTGCAAAATAACACCACATTCCAGGTGGTCAGTGTAAGGAAACTGGTCAAATACCGCAAAGTTTTTTATCTTATGGGTTTGGGTAATGGTGAGAAGATTTTTATGCAGGGTTTCAGGGTTGCATGAAATGTAAATAATGTTATCAAACCTTTGAGTAATGCCAACTGTTTTGTCATCCAACCCGGCACGAGGTGGATCCACAAAAATGGTTGAGAATTGATAGTCCTGTAAATTAACTTGCCTTAGTCGAAAAAATTCTCTTTCCCCATCCAATGCTTGAACAAATTCTTCGCTCGACATACGTGCAATCTGAATATTCGATATATTATTTTTTTCGATATTAAATAAAGCAGAGTCCACAGACGTTTTGGATATTTCGGTGGCGATTACTTTATTGAAATTTTTTGAAAGTGGCAGAGTGAAGTTACCGTTACCGCAATAGAGTTCCAGTAAATCATGATTAAAACCCTGAGTGTGAGTGTGAGCCCAATTCAACATGGCTTGGCAAATCGATGCATTGGGCTGGGTGAAGCTTGCCTCAACTTGTTGATACCAATAATCCTGGCCACCTACATTAAATTTTTCGATGACATAATCTGTATCAACTAAAATTCGTTGTCCTTTACTGCGACCTACAATATTAATTTCAAGTTGATTTTTTAATTGCGTGGCAAGATTGAACCAATCTTCATCAAGATGTTTGTGATAAATGAGTGTAACTAAAGCCTCACCTGATTGGGTTGTTAAAAAATCAATTTGATAAAGTTTATGTTTGAGCTGAGGGTGTTGGCAGATGGCATCAATCAGCTTTGGCATTAATTCATTTATTGTTTTTGAACCTATAGGGAAATCATAAACAGCGTAGGGTTTTTTATCTTCTTTCCCAAACATCATGTAATCCAGTTGATCACCTTTATGCCAGGCTCTGAATTCTGCGCGCATACGAAAATGTTGAATGGGTGAAGTAAAAATCTCGACTGAATCGAGGTTAAAATTTGCAAAATCCTGTTTCAGTTTTTGAATTTTAAATTTCAACTGGGATTCATATTGGGTTTGATCATAAATCAGAGTAGACACTATCTTTAAGATCCTGCAAAAAACGGGTTGCGCATTATAACGATCAATCTGACATCAGCCAGATATTTGTCGTCAATTTCAGGTTGACACTCAAAGCAAAATCGGTAAAATGCGCGACTCTCGACAAGGGCGGTTAGCTCAGTTGGTAGAGCAATGCCCTTACAAGGCATGGGTCACAAGTTCGAGTCTTGTACCGCCCACCAATGATTTTCACAAGAAATGATTGGTTCTTTGAATTGGATCGGTAGTTCAGTTGGTTAGAATACCCGCCTGTCACGCGGGTGGTCGCGGGTTCGAGCCCCGTCCGATCCGCCATATTTAAAAAGCCGCTCAATTGAGCGGCTTTTTTTATTATTGTCGAAATCATTTAATCTGTTTGCCCATTCACTAATCAATTAGGCCTACCAAAAAATTGTGATTTATTTGACGTCAATTTTGCCGAAATTTGTCGATTAGCCCGCATTTTTGTCTAAAACTACGCCCTACGGGCTGTTTTCCATGTTTTATCGACAAGCTTTTTCTATACTCCCTCTATCTGCATCAATGGATGAAGGTCATTAATGCCAAATTTTTCCTCTGAACATACCGATGCGGTGTTTTTCTTCAGTGGGGGAGAGATTGTCAGAGAATTGCTCTATTCGGAGTTTGAAGCAATCCTTGACGGATTTATTCCCTTTCCTGATGCCGCCAATTCGACCGCCAAAGCTGTTTATCTTAAGGTGGGTGCTGATTTACAAATAATCGGTACGGTGTTCTTTTTGTTGAGTTTTGATGCCAAGGGTATGGCGGATCGTCGCTGGAACGTTCCGCTCGAACAATTATTGGAATCCTCCGGTCGAGGACCTGATCTGGGAGCGGGCCCAATATCCCTTGCCTGTTACAGTCAGTGCCCAATTCCGTGGCAGCAAAAAAATCTTTGGGATCCGTCTCTTGAAGGAGCAGCTAATAGTTTTCAGTTGCTTCATCAGTCCGTAAAAACCAATCGTATAGGTTTGACCAGAAAACCTGCAACAAAACATGCTGCGATGGAGGCATCCAATTTGACTGATAGTTTTGATCTTGAATCAGTGCCGACTTTGAATGTAGTTTCTGCTCTTGAAAGTCCCTCAATTAAACAGGCAATAGCCAATTTGAAAGAGTCTGCTTACAAACGCGAAGTGAATATTAAAAAGGACTATGAAACCCGTATTGCAAAAATGGTAAAGGAGCAACAACTGCATCTTGCAACCAACACCAATCAATTCAAGCAACAAATTAATGACATACAACTGGCGCATCAACAGCGCATGCAGGCGCACCAACAAAGAATAAAGTTCCTTGAAGAACAACAACAGGAATTGGAAGAAAGAAATCGTATATTGAAAGAAAATTTGGATGTGCAGGCTAACAAGGTTGAGGGAATGCGCGAATATTTTTCGCATAAACTCAAGGCTGCCCAAGATGAAAGTTCTGAAATTCAGGCGCTTCAAGAAAATTTTACGCTCGAGTTGGAAATGAGAGTTCAAGCAGCAACTTCTGAATTGCGTGAAATGTTGGAAATGAGAGAAGTTGAATTATTTTATCGTCACCAAAATGAAAGCACCTTGAAAGAAGAAATTGTTAATCTCAAACATGAAAATCAAACCTTGATTAGCCAAGGTGGTAATTATTTGTTGAATCGTTTAAGTAAGGCTGGAATTGCTTTTGTCAGCTTTCATCCAGGTGCGGGTGAGATCCGAATCATGGAAGATGATATAGGCCGTTATCTTGAAAATCCGCAAGCCTATGCCGCAGAAAAATGTGGCGTACACGAGTCTTTGTATCAATCATGGCTAGAACATTATCATCTTCCGGTTTGCCGCGCCCGCGATAGCCAAGGGCAGCTCTGTGGAAAACCATTGACTCGAATAGAGTCGCCCCTCAACTATCATCCTGGTGAAAACGATTGTTGCGAGCAGCATCAGGCTCTGAGCTATTTACGGTTGGTCGAAAAGCAGTAACCTGTGAATTACCTCGATTTTTTTCAAAAAGCCCAAGCAGTTCCCCTACAAAAAATTCAGTTACCAGTTCTTGAAAAAGCAGGTATTGAATTGATTGTTCGTCGTGATGATTTATTTGATTCAGAGATAAGTGGGAATAAGTTCTACAAATTATTTTTTAATATTGAAGCAATGAAGTGCAAAGGATTTCGACGCTTATTGACCTTTGGTGGCGCATTTTCAAACCATGTGCACGCTGTGGCAGCAGCGGGTAAACAATTTGGCTTCGATACCGTCGGTATGATTCGTGGTGAAAAACTGCCGATGTTGAACCCATGTTTGGAAGATGCTACCCGCTGGGGAATGCAGCTTGAATATCTTTCTCGCGACCAATACAGACAGTCTTATGACATTGATTTTCAAAATTATTTGGCAAATAAATTTGATGCATGGGTAGTGCCGGAAGGTGGCGCCAACATAGAGGGTGCAAAAGGAATGCAGCTTGCCGGCCTGGCTCTTGGAAAACAATTAAATCATGAATTTACAGCAGTATGTGTTGCCAGTGGAACTGGCACGAGTTTGGCAGGAGTAGCCGCGGGAGTGTCGGAACATATCCCGGTCTATGGTTTTTCAGTTCTGAAAGGTCAGGGAAACATGGCCTTGAATGTAAGGCAGTATTTTCAGTTGTTAAAAAATGATAAATCGCCAGAAAACTGGCGTTTGATAAATGGCTTTCATGCTGGGGGTTACGCTAAGACCCCTCCTCTTTATTTAAAACAATTTTGGTTTGAATTCGAAAAAGAGACAGGAATATTGCTGGATCCCATTTACACACTAAAATTGTTTTGGGGAATTGTTAATTTGGTGAAACAGGGATTTTGGAAAAAAGGTTCGAGAATTATTGCCATTCATTCGGGTGGCCTACAAGGGCGTCGTGGTCTGAATTTTGATTGAGGGATTGTGTATGAGTCAGCACTCAGCAAGTCGTGTGATAGATTTTGATTTGGCTTTGACAAAAAGTCTGGTGCCGTTAAAAGATATGAGCGAAAGTCATTTGCTGGCTTTGTTGGAGTCCGCCCAAACGGAATTTGTCTGCGCAGGGCAGGTAGTTTTTACAGCAGGAACTTTTATCGGGCAGCATGTTTATTTACTACATGGAACGCTGTCTATGGTAATGCCGGATCAATCCCGGCAACAGATTAAGGGTCGTAGTAGTCTGCTCCCTATTATTCATTCTGATCCCTGCCCGTTTACCTTAATTGCCGAAACAGATTCCAGTTTGTTGCGAATCAACAGCGACAAGCTGGATAAGATGTTGACCTGGAGTAATATCGCCGATTATTTGCAATTAAATATTTCTCGCGAACGTGATTTGGATGAAGATGCTGATTGGATGATGACGGTGTTGAAATCCAACTTATTTTTTAAAGTTCCACCGATTAATGTAGAAGATATTTTTTCACGATTGATCCCGAAAGTTGTTTATAGAAAAGAAGTGATTATTCGACAGGGAGAAATTGGTGATCGCTGTTATTTTATTAAAGAGGGTGAAGCGGAAGTTAGCCAATTTGATGGCAGCGAAGTCAAGGTTGTTGCACGAATTGGTGAAGGGCGATGTTTTGGTGAAGATGCTTTGGTTAATGATGCACCACGAAATGCCACTATCACTATGCGCACAGATGGCGTTTTGATGTATTTGGATAAACAGGACTTTTATCGATTATTGAAAGAGCCGGTTGTGACCAGTATTACACTTCAGGAGCTGGATGAAAAAGTAAAGCAAGGATATGTCTGTATTGATATGCGCACAGAAGAGGAATACAACCAACGTCATTTACCTGTGGCTGTGAATATTCCACTGAATTTATTAGCGATTAAATCGCGGTTACTGAATAGATCCACACATTATATTTTTTATTGTGATACCGGTCGCCGCAGTCGGGCTGCAGCACACTTACTTGCCCAACTGGGCTATCAAACTTACGCTTTGCACCAATGTGCCCAGCTATTTAACGATCCTGCTTATGCTTCAAAATGGGAAGACAAAAGCAACTATTTATTGCGTGATGGCAAAGCAGTTGCCGGAAATTAATGACGAGCTCTTAGCAGTAATCCCTGGCATTCCCCTTTGGTTGCCGCAATCTCCAACTGCATTAATTCTTTTTCGTTCAAACGGCCGGGGCTTGCAATCACCGTATTGCTGGTGCCCGATGCCAATGCTTCCCAAATAAGCCAGAGTGGATTTTCATCCTGACAATGAATCAAACGAATACATTGAGTATTCACACCGTAGTCTGCCAATAAATCGCGATGTAAATGTTTGGGTGATATCCAGGTAATCCAGCGATCACCAGAGTTATGGCTGAGATAGGCCAGCATAGGCAACAGCAAATGCAATTGTTCAGGGCTATCACTGGTGAGTACTAACTCAGTGACACCGAATGCTTTGGTTGGAACTGATTGTGTTTGGATCTTGTAAGGACTAGTCACGGCGAATTACCCCCACACTTAAACCTTCGATGCTGAATTCTTGTTTGCGTAAGTCGACACTAATCACTTCAAACTCGGGGTTTTCTGGCCATAGCTCGACAATTGAATTGTTGTTGGTTTTTTTGAAACGTTTGACCGTGACTTCTTCATCAATACGCGCAACCACAATTTGTCCGTTGCGTACTTGTTGGGTGCTGTGTACGGCCAATAAGTCGCCATCCAGAATGCCAATATCTTTCATGCTCATGCCTTTAACACGCAAGAAGTAATCAGCGACTGGGTTAAAAAATTGCTGCGGGATATTGCAGTAATCTTCTATATGTTCCTGTGCCAGTATCGGGCTACCTGCTGCTACCCGACCGATAATCGGAATACCTTGATATTGAGCTTCTTCCGGTAACTTTATTCCTCGTGATGCCCCCGGAATAATCTCAATTGCACCTTTACGAGCCAGAGCTTTGATGTGTTCCTCTGCTGCATTGGCGGATTTAAAACCCAGAATTTCGGCAATCTCTGCACGAGTAGGGGGATAACCGGTTTCCTCTGCGTATTTCTTGATAAGGCTCAAAACTTGTTCCTGGCGCGTTGTAAGGTTGAGCATGTGGCTTCTCCGCTATCTGTGTATTTATACAGTTAGTGTGATTATATACAGTATTTTCTTTGGCGCAACCCCTGGGATTACTTCTATTTTTTGTTCCAGTAAAAAGCTAATAGCCGAAACGCTGCTTGAATGAGTTGGCTGTGACAAAAGATGATTAAAGAAAACCTTGGTCCTGCCGTTAGATTTATTGCCGCTAGATTTAGCCTTAACCAATCACAAGAATTCAGGGTGTTTTATGAATGCTTATTCCGCTGCTCAGCATTATTCCAATGTCAAAGTTCAATCCAGTGTTGAAGATGCCAACCCGCATCGTTTGATTCAAATGTTATTTGAAGGTGCTTTGGAACGAATCGCACAGGCCAAAGGCGCTATGGTACAGAAACAAGTTGCGCGTAAAGGTGAGTTGATCGGTAAAGCCGTAGCGATTGTGGGAGGCTTGCAAGGTAGTTTGAATGATTCTGAAGGAGGGCATCTCGCGGCTAATCTTGAAAGTTTGTATGACTATGTCATTCGCCGCTTGATTCAGGCCAATCACGAAAACAAACCTGAATATCTCGATGAATGCGGTCGTCTTCTTGGCGAAATCAAACAAGCCTGGGATGCCATTGAACCGGATGCGAGGAAATAATCATGGCCTTGAAGCTGGTTGAAAATTCTTATGCAGGCGAATCTGGAATTGCCGCACTGCGTTCAGTTCAGCAGGAATTAAATCAAGCTGCACAATTGGAAGATTGGGAAAAAATTCGCCAGCTGGATGCTATTTGCGCAAGTATGATTGAAAAAGTGATAGCGGCGAATCAAGACGATAAGTCCACCTTGGTTCGTGCTTTGTCAGAGCTCAAAGGTGTTTACGCCAATTTAATTATTCGATGCCATCAAGAAATGGATGTATTAGAAAAAGTCAGCTAGGTATACTTCGAACTTCAGTTTTTGAGTGACCTTTGCATGACCTACCAATTTTTTGCGACCTGCCCTAAAAGCCTCGAAGGGCTGTTATTTCAAGAGTTAAATGATTTGGGTGCAACTGATCTGCGTGAGACAGTTGCCGGTGTTTATTTCTCTGGCGATATTCGCCTGGCTTACAAAGTAAATCTCTGGTCGCGTCTGGCCAATAAAATTTTATTACCTTTGGATTCATTTCCAATTTCCAGTCAGGAAGAACTTTACGAGGGTGTACGTAAACTTCCCTGGCAAGAACATATCAGCCCAAGTGGCAGTTTATTAATTGATTTTGTCGGCACCAACGATGCAATTCGCAATACACAATTTGGTGCGATGAAAATTAAAGATGCGATTGTGGATTGTGTGCGTGATTTTTCAGGATCACGCCCATCCATTGCCAAGCGCGATCCCGATCTGCGTGTTAACGCGCGTTTATCGAAAAATAATTTGATTATCAGTATCGATTTATCCGGTGATAGTTTGCACCGTCGTGGCTATCGTTTGAAACAAGGTATTGCGCCATTAAAAGAAAATTTGGCTGCTGGTATTTTATTGCGCGCTGGGTGGCCACAAATTGCCAAAGAAGGTGGAGCCTTGCTTGATCCTATGTGTGGATCAGGAACATTTTTAATTGAAGCGGCATTAATCGCGGCGGATATTGCACCAGGTTTGGCGCGTGCCAGTTTTGGTTTTGAGCGTTGGTTAAATCATCAAAATGATATTTGGTTGGAATTGCGCGACGAAGCGCATCAACGAAAAAAATTAGGTTTGGCGAATATGCATTTGCCCGAAATTCGTGGCTATGATGCAGATTTGTCAGTCATTCGTGCAGCAGAAGAAAATATTGTCACCGCAGAATTGGATCATTGGTTGCGTGTGTCACGTAAAGAAGTCGGTGAATTTAAAAAACCTACGCATAAACAATTGGATTCAGGTTTGATTTTAACCAATCCACCTTATGGTGAACGTTTGGGTGATATTGAATCGCTGAAAATCTTGTATGCCCATTTGGGCGAGCGTTTGCGTAATGAGTTTCAGGGGTGGCAAGCGGCTATATTTACGGGCAATCCCGAATTAGGCAAACAAATGGGATTGCGTGCAGAAAAAAAATACAGATTTTTTAATGGCACTATTGCCAGTGAATTGCTGACTTTTTCGATTGATCAGGATGCTTTTGTTAAAAGTCGCGTTGAACAAGATGAACGTTTCAGTGCAGATGACAATAAACGTCAAGCAGCACAAGAAAAAGTAAAAGAAGCGGTTCAGCAAGAACGCGAACAAGCCTTAACGCCCGGCGCACAAATGCTGGCGAATCGCCTGCAAAAAAATAAAAAGCAATTGGATAAATGGTTAAAAGCCAATCAAATCAGTTGCTACCGACTTTATGATGCGGATATGCCGGAATATTCTGCCGCGATTGATATTTATCTCGGACAAACACAACCCGGTAAGCCTGAAAGAATTTACGCTCATGTGCAGGAATATGCGGCGCCTAAATCTGTCGATGAAGAAAAAGCGGCAGCACGTTTTCAGGAAATCACCTTGGCGGTTCCTTATGTCTTAAATATTCCGCAATCGCAAATCAGTTACAAACAACGTCGCCGAAATAAAGGCAAAACCCAGTACGAAAAAGTACAAGAAACACCTACTGGTGATCTATTTAGTGTTCAGGAAGGTATTAGCAAATTACATATCAATCTTTGGCAGTATTTGGATACAGGTTTATTTCTGGATCACAGGCCAGTTCGAAAAATGATTGCCGAACAAGCAAAAGATAAACGCTTTTTGAATTTGTTTTGTTATACCGCCAGTGCCAGTGTACATGCCGCTATGAACGGTGCGCGTTATACCGTCAGTGTGGATATGTCGAATACCTATTTGAATTGGGCCAGAAAAAACTTTGCACTGAATGGTTTGAGCGAATCCAAAAATCGTTTGGTTCAAGCAGATTGTTTGCAATGGCTGGAAGAAAACGATCAGTTGTTTGATTTGATTCTGCTGGATCCACCCAGTTTTTCCAATTCAAAACGTATGGATGATGTATTGGATATTCAACGCGACCATGTGGATTTAATTCACAAATCCATGCGTGCGCTGGATGAGAAGGGTACTTTGATCTTTTCCAATAACTTGCGCAGTTTTGACTTGGACAAAGAGGCTTTATCGGCCTATAACATTGAAAATATATCAGCTAAAACCATTGATGAAGATTTCAAGCGTAATCCGAAAATTCATCAGTGTTGGTTGATTAAGCATTAATTGTGATTGAAATAAAATCCCCGCCGTTGCGGGGATTTTAATTGGAAAATAAATTTCAGATTTTAGCTGTGTAATTCCGGTGTGTTATGAATTAACCAGGCAGCTGATCCAACCAATGCTGCTTTATCATTGAGCACTACCCGAATATTAATATCGTTAACATAATCTTCCAGTGGGCCTTTGTTTTTATATCTCTCCATGAAATTGGATTTTGGAATCATATCGAGTAATTTCGCGGTAATTCCACCCGTGATGACTATGCCTCCACGCGCACCGGTTGAAAGGGCTTTATCCCCTGCGACTTCTCCAAGAATATCGCAAAATGTTAACACTGCATCTGTGCAAATGGGATCGGTA
>CAZICR010000032.1:0-2327 GCA_964537795.1 uncultured Cellvibrionaceae bacterium
GGTTTGCACCCACAGTTACAGTATTTAATAAAGCAAAAGTCGAAGCATTATAAAAATTAACACTGCCTGCATCTGTTTTTAACGGTGCCGTGTAAGCAACAGCCACTTGCCCATTTTTTACGGCAACGCTATTCACGTTTGCCAATGATGTACCGTAAATTAAATTGCCATTCAAATCAAGAACATCAACACCACCTGCAGTACCGTTTGTTCCAATGACCCAAAGACGCTGATTCACTTCATCAAAGGATACAATTTCCGAACCCGCAGCACTGGTCGTCGAGTGATTAAAAGTCCATTCGTGTGACCAACTAAAATCAATTGACGCACTAGCAGCGGTTGATGCGAACACCGCTACTAACGCAAGCGTAAGACGAGAAAGTTTCATAGATGTCTCCTGGAAATTCTTAAAAGAGTAGATAAGAGAACTTTCGATACCCAAAAATAGATGCCTCACTAAAACTTCGCAATCAAATCCAACTGCCAAATATCTACACCCAATGGTGGCCCATCGATTTCATTGCTGCTTAAAGTTCGTAAATTTAACCAGGTGTTTTTAGCGACGCCGTATTTCACTGATGCGATATAACCTTCACCATCGGTTCCGCCTAAGTGGAAAGTGGAGTCGGTAAAGGCATCTACAACTGCGTTGGCTTCCAAAGATCTATATCCGATAGAAGCATTCCAATCATGACGTTTTTGCATTTCGTTGTGACCAACTTGTACTTCAAACTTGTAGCCATCGACATTTTCTTTAATGGCGTCCTGATTAAAATCAATACCGGTTTGATCACTAAACTCTTGTAATCTTTCACGCGCATTGAATCCGGTATTTTTTACATAGTCCGCAATAAACACCAAATGTATTGGGTTGAAGTTGGCAATGTCATAAATGATGGTGAAATTCATTTCGTTGTAGTCAGATGCAAGAGCAGCTAATTGTGATTCATTGTCTTGATCGTTTCGTATATCAAACAATGTATTTCCTTTTTGCATAAATCTTGGTGCAGTAAAGTCCAACAAGTCACTACCAACACTATTAAACTGCCCCTCAATATTTTCAAAATCGTAATAGGCTATACCAATTTTCAATTTTGAATCATTGCTCCAAACATAATTCACCCCGGTTTGGGCACCATATAGCCATTTATCATTATTACTATCAGAAATTTCATCTAATGGAAATGCACCTAGAGTAATGAAGGGATCAAACCCTGTTGATTGACCTTTTTCATTTAATTCACGCATAGGTGCATAACTTAATGCTACGCCACCAAAACTTAAATCTTCGTCCCATACCAGATCTGTACTTAGCCATGGATTGGCAAATTTACCCGCATAAAATTGAATTTGTTTTTCTGTTGAGTGGTAGGCAATAAATGCTCGACTTAAATAGACTTCAGCACCGCTCATATTATTGGAAAGCGTTAAATCACCTGAAACCGGATTATTGGCTTTACCTGTTGTAAAACGAAAACCGGCATCCCAATGTGGAGCAACCTTGATATCAATACCCAAGCGCGCCCTCACCACTAATCTATCGATATCTTCTGTGGTATTTAAAAAGGCATCGCGACCCGCAGGAATAGTACCACCTGCACGATTAATTGCTAAAAAGTCCAAATATTGATTTGAATTTTCATCTGCAAAGCTAATCGCATCAAAACGAGTGCGAATGTCGCCGGATAATTTGACATCGCTCAACCAAGCAGGCCATGCACCAGGAACACCCCAACGTTCTTTTTCTGCTTTTTTGATGACATCTTCAACTACATCTTGTTGTAAATCTTTACGTACTTCTTCACGAATTTGATTACGCAAATGTTGCGATACATAGGGAACACGTACCACGCCGGGCTCAGTAGCTTTTTCTTTATCTTTTTCAGATTCAGGCACCAAGTCAGTGACAGCTCCATATTCCTTGGCAACTTCTTGTTCTGCGTGCAAGGTTAATGCGCGTGCGGTTTCAGCATCAATTACGCCTCTTTTCACTAAAAGATTAATCAACGTCTGTGTTTTTACTGATAGTTCACGAACTTCCTTTTCACTGGTTTTATTTTTGGGTTGACTACTTTGAGCCAAAGAGGCAGCCGATAAACTTAAGACCAACGCAGCCAAGGTCAATTGCGTAATTCCGCTTTTCATTTTTCTCTACTCATCAAAAGTTAAAAACGTTTGTATTTAAAATTTATATAACACATTAAATGTGGTCAATTGATCACCTTTTTCAACGTCACCCACATTTTCTCCACACTCTGCATTGCAGGAATCTTTTAAGGGTACAGCCATATCCAACTTTACCGATATGTCTTTAACAAGCGCAAAAC
>CAZICR010000032.1:2427-10351 GCA_964537795.1 uncultured Cellvibrionaceae bacterium
GTCATCATCATTTGCAAGGAAAAGCTATGATATTTGCTCCACAAATTATCGTAACCCAGGCTGGCACTGAGTCGGGTATCACTGGTTTGCGCCGAAGCATAATTGTTGTATTCAATTTCGCCATGCAGTGGCATCTTGTCTTTTACTTTCAATTCAACATCTACTTCACCGGGGTTTTCGCCTTGCTTTAACAGCGGGATTACTCGCAAGTCACCACTCAGGCTATTGACCTGATCCAATTCTTTTTGTAATTGATTGGTATTTAAAATATTTTTCTCTGCTACCGAAGGAATACGTTTTTTGATATCACTTAATAAAAAATAATCTGATTCCAATACACGAACTTTTCCCACTCGCCCCTCAATCACATTCAATATCACCCGTCCTTCATCAACATCCTGTTCGGGGATATCAACTGTTACTACAGGGTAGCCCGAATCACGATAAAGCTTTTCAATAGCTTGCGCTGCGGTTTGAACTGTGGAGAAGTTTTTTTCCGGGCCCAAAAATGGCTCCAACAGAATTTCTATCTTTTCCGCCTCAATTACTGTTACACCTCTGACTTCAAACTCCCATAGATTAAATGCAGGTTCTTGTGCATAAACGTTGGATAGAAGCTGAAGTACAATCAAAAAACACACCAAGTGATATTTTTTTGCCGATAAGAATTTAAAAAACAACATTAAAAATCCATCCCTAAAATATCAATAGTGACAAATGCCGGTCGTCGTTGATCAACGTTTTCTTCCATATCTTTTTCCAATAATTCATCAGTTGTTGAATCTGTCGCTGCACCAGCCGCCGCCGCTGCACCTGCTAAATTGGCCGATACACCAGTCGCCACAGGTATACCAACAGAAATTCCGCCAACATCAATATTGTCTGCACCAATCACTTGTTGAGCTGCAATCAATACATCACCTTGAGATCCAATTCCTGCATCACCGGCATTAACAACACCATCCGGCGCAAACAAATAGACAGCACCAGGGGCGCGATTTTCGGTAAAGCGAGAGTTACGAATTCCACTGCCAGTAACAGCTGCCTGGAAGTTCACTGAACCATCAGAATTAATAATGGGTGGAGGAACTGATAAGGCAGTTTTTGCGCCGCGACCGGCATCAAGATTGCCGTAAGAGGACCACAAGGTAATATCACCACCATCCAGTGCAAACACCCGCGAACTATTTACGTTGATATTGTCAAAAACCGCTGCGTTGACTTGCCCATTACGCAATGCAATCAATCCCAATTTCGACGAATCTTTACTGACTCCGCCACCAACGGCAGCAACACCCACATCAATACTGCCACCGGGTGCTAGTAAATTAATGTCACCACCCTGCTGCGTTTGAACTGTACTAAAAATTAAACTGATATCACCTGAGTAGTCTTCCGGTTTAAGTTCTTCTGTGCTGGCACCTGGAAATAAAGATTCAATTGCGGCATAACTTCGCGCGAATCCATCTGTTTCAGGATTTTCTATATCACCTGATATATCCGCAATTCCACCTTGTCTGATTTCATTAAAATAGGTTTGCAAAATTAATTCACGTTGCACAGAGACAGGCGCATTTTTGAATGCGACCAGTGCTTGAGTATGTTGTTCTTGCAAAGTTAAATCCAGCAGGCTCGAAGCATCCAATTGCTGTGCTCCCATTTTTTCGGAGGTCACAAAGGCCACTAAATCGCCGGTGTAATTGTCCATTCGAGAATTGAAGAAATGGAAAGCAATTTGCTGTTGACTTACAGCGTCCAAGCGATCAATAGACAATTTGACTTGCGACAAAATTTGTTGCAGCTGTTCATCGCTCAAGCTGGCCACCTTGTCTCCAGCAAAATAATCTTCTTGTGTGATTGCGCTCACTTGTTTAATAAATCGTACAACCGCATCGCGATCGGAGGATTGAAAACTTTTCAAGGCTGCAATTAATTCTTCACTCTTGGTAAAAGAATCCAGTGCGGCAAAATCAGAAAAATATTGATCAATAAATCCTGAAACGTTCATTGGCTTTTTAATGCCGGCAAAAATACTAATATCCGCACCGGCTTCTTCCACAAAACCATTTCGTAACAAATTAGGATTGTTAGCAGTACCTATACTTTGAATACCGCGTGAAGCTCCCAATTCCACATCACCCGCCGCCATAACATCCAGGCGCCCCATACCGGCTATGTCAATGCCTTGTGTGGAGTTTGCAAAATCCAATGCATTAGTTGAAGGATTTCGCACTACGGAAAATTGAATATCTCCACCAGCGGTAATACTACTAATATCATTGGCTTTGGTATGTTGAATTTCCAATGTAATGTTGTTGATATTTTTTCCTGCTACGACTTCGGTCGCTGTTGGTGAAATCAAGCGAACATTGTCAATATCACCCTGTGCTGCAATTAACTTCATTTTCTCATGACTATTTAAATAAAGCGGCGTAGAGGCATGCATCAAATTAAATTGCCCTGCTGTTTCAGAAGGGTTAATGAGGTTGATGATGGGCAGGAAAGGCGTTGAAACGTTTAGGTCTTCTATAGTTTGAGTGCGATTTGCCAGAGTTAAGGGATTTACATCAGAAACATTAATGACACTGCCGTTTTTTGCTACCAGATTATTTGTTGCAAGTATCGATAACTGGCCTTTGCTGGATGGAAACAGGTTATAAGTTTTAAGTGAATCGAAACGAACATCACCCTGCAGTGCCACTATATTTAATCTAGGTGTAAATGCTGGCAAAAGAGTTAAGGATTCAGAGCCTCCTGTCACAAACGGAGAATCATTTTTTCTGACGACAAACTCCTGATTATCAGTAAATACCACATCGCCAGACAAAGAAGTGGCGGTAACACCTGAATCCTCAGCATAGGTAAAGAAGAAATTCTTATTATTATTTGAGTTTTCATTTAGATCTATAAAAGGCGTCCCGGCAGAAACAATTTCCGACCCTGTTTGATAAGCACTTAAACGCCCGACTGTTGGATTGATAATATCGGCAATTTCAATACTCCCTGCGGCAGATAGCGTTAGGTTCCCATCCATCACCTCTAACAACACAGCATCTCCTTGACCACTACCTATTTTTCCACCGGCCTTAATCACAGCTTGCCCGCGACCGATCATTACTTGAGATGAATCTATATCACCACCCGCTGAGATGTAGAGATTTCCACCACCCAAAATTTCAATATTATTGTTGATATTTTTTTGATACTGCTCAAAAGATTCTCCCTCTGCAGGAAGTATGTCAGCAAGGCTTTTTCCTGTAGTTGGCAAAGCAACTGTTAAATTAGAAATGTCATTGCCTGCAGATAGATGAATATCACCGCCACCCAATGTTGCTATGCCTTGCAAAAAATCATCCGGTGATATTGCCCATGTAGTGGGTAATATCCCGCTAAGCGCGCCTTTTAATCTCGACGATTCAACATCATTTTTAGCCAACCTTTGCAGCCAGTCCGTTACAAATTGCTGGATACCATTCGCAGTAATATTATTGGCTGCGATTAAATTTATCTCCCCGCCTGATTTACCGAATATAACATTCGATAAACCGTTAAAATCAAATAAGCTAAAATCACTTGAAGCATTCGCAAGGTTTGCGTAGTAATGATCTTGCGTTGCATAGCCTGATGTATAAATTCTGCTCGATGTACCCATATCAATGGAGCCACCGGACACTATATTGATATCACCTGTATTAGTTCTAATCATTGAATGATCCTGTAAACTAATATTGGCACTTTCTGATGCTAATAAGAAATTACCGGATGCCAAATCAGCTCCAGCAACTAAATTGAAACTCCACCCATGTTTTTCATCACTTAGCTCTTTTCGAACACCATTAATAAATCCGGTGGCAATTAATTTCTCATAAGATACAACATCAACAAATCCATCGTTTAATTCTGCATTTATTTGCACATCCCCTTCTGCCCTTAATGACAATACGCCAGCCGTACCTTTGGTATAACGACTAAAGGTTTCGAATTGATAGCTGGCAACACTAAATGCACGATATTGTTCAGTCGATTCATTAAATCTCCAAACCGAAGCTTGACTATCGTGATCCACAAAATGAGCACCTGTCGGATCAAGCTGGAATACTCCCAGACCTTTTGCAAAATCTATATTGTGATCCAGAACCAAATCTCCTTTTGATTGTATTTCCAATTCCGGTTGCAATTGGAATAGATCAGACGAGGAAAATTCACCAAATAATCGACTTTCTATGGTTTCTGCATATGTCATAAACTTTTTGGTATCGACATTAGCTATAGACAACTCATCGTAATTCCAATCATAAGAATAACTACAGCCAGCTTCACTACCACATAGATACCCCACAGGTAATTTATCGCCATAATTGACGGTAATAAAATTGGGTATCGCCTGAAATTCGATTTCAGTTGATTCTATTAATAGACAACCATCTGATTGTTCACACACAGCACCAAAGGGTATGACCACTTTATAGGGCAAAAAGTCGTAGGCAGTTATTAGGGTGGAATTGCTATTCAAATCCCTATTAAAAATTTCTGATGTGTACTGATTCACCTCATAGACTTTGACTGCATTCACGTCGACGCGGTCAGCCCCACTTATTAATTGATTAAGTTTTATGCCGTCGTTTAGGGTGATTGCAACTTCATTTCCTGCCGCATGGCCTTCCGATATAACAGCATTTTCCAATCTGGGTGCACGAAGTGTCACCTTGCCTGATTGGGTATTGATTTGACTGCCCTTGTCAAAGATCAGACTACCCTTAATCGTTGAGAGTAAAATATTGCCGGAATTCTTTTCATCATTGCCGACATTTTTTGACGAAGAGATGATTGCTGTTGATTGCAGATAAATATCATCTTTTGCATTTAACGCCAAATAGGATTTTTGTGTATCACTGTTCTTAGAATCTAACTGTCCTGCAATGTTTATTAACCCATCGTCAGCCGTTAATATAATTTCCCGTGCGCCAATCCTTTCATTTTCCGCAACCGTTAAATTTCCAGTTCGGGTTTGCAATACAACCGATTCCGTAAAATTACCAGCGCTGATTTGCGTGAGCAGCTGAGAAAAATCTGAAAATGAATTTACCAGTAGATCTAAACTACCACCTTGTTTTTTATTACCTGACTCTGCAGAGATAGTAGCTTGTGATATAAATTTCCCTTTATTTGCTTCAACCGTTAATCGTCCTGCTGCACTACCTTGGTTGCCAGTAATACCCGATAATCTAATTTTTGCTCCTGATTCTGCAATTACATCACCTGATTGACTGTGTAAATTCATTACGCCCGCATCAGAAGCAACTGTATAACGATCAAATAAAATATTTTTTCCAGAAACATCAATTACCGACGCATTTTTCAAAACAATATCTTCACCCTGGTTGCCAAAAGCTGACAAGGTTAAAGTGCCACTGGGTAGATAGGCATTGCCAGCAAAGTCAATTGACTTTCCAGTCAAACTCAATTTAGCGCCTAATCCGGTTTGGTCAGTAGTAAATTCACCGCTGGAATTCACCAATAAATTACCTTCAGAAATAATTTGGGTATTCGAAGCACCTCTACCTGTCAGTAGAGGTGAATTAATCGTTAACGAGTCATTGCCTTTGATAGTGACGAGACTTTCATCCTGACCACTCAAGCTTTTTGTTGCATTGATACTAACCTTATCAAAACCCTGAATATTCCATTGTCCTTCTGCCAACGATAGATTATTGGCTGACAAAGTTAAATTTGTTAATGATGATTGCGGAGTGAAAGAATCTTGTGTTGAAACTAAACCGGACAGTGTTAGGTTATCTGCATGAATAGTAGCGGCATGCTGTTGATCATTGATACCCAATATAGCGCCCGTTTTTAATACCAGATTTTTGAGGGACAAATTAAACGAACCATACAAATCGACACTGGAACTGGAATTTAAAATTAATTCATCAACTGGTAAGTTTTGCAAATCGTCAGTAGTAAATTTCAAACCTGTCAAATCGCTATTCACTTCACCCAAACTGATTTTTCCGGCACCTATGGACAAAGAACCTCCTGTCATCGCAATCTTGCCATTTAATTCCGTGTTGCTATTGGAAAAAATTGCTTGAGCTCCTGAAGCCTCAGTAGTGGCCGTTTTATCAATACTGATGTTTCCTTGAGTATTACTCGCTTGGGTAATATCCCACTGTTCTTGTGTCGAGAGTCTAATCAAACTATCACCAAGAAATTCTACTGAAGTCTTTTCGCCAGATTTGCTATTACCCACTGCTGACAAGTTGACGTTTTTTCCTAATGTAATTTGCCCATCTGTTTGCGCATTACCTTTAGCAACCAATATCAGTTCAGACACTGATAAATCAACGTCATCGGCGACAGTAATGGATCTTGATTCTGCACTTATCGTCAGTCCATCATTGTCCTGATTGCGACGCCCTCCGAGTAACACACTACCAAAGGCATCAGAATTTAATTGTTCTGCCAATAATTCAACCTGACCATCATTAGCTCCGACTGAAAATTGGTTAACAACTTTTAAATGGTCACTGACAATATTGAGTTGTGCTGCTTTACCTTTTTCACCGGGTGTAGATTGAATATTGCTGTTAATATTTAGCGTTTTACCTGCCAATAAAATTAAATTGGCAGCATCACCTGGATGACGAAGATCCTGATTACTCGAAAACAATTCACTCGCCAGTGCGGTCACATATTCACTACGCGTTCCGACAACGCTACCGGGCTCCACAACAAAACCCGACATAAGGCTGTCGGCTTTATTGGTGTTAGCAATAGCAAAACGACCCGCAACAATTTGTGCACCATCAACACGCCGCAAGTTTTGTCCTTGATCATAAATCTTGCCGTCATTTAAAGGTGTAACTAAAACTGCACCGGGTAAAGTTGCGTAACGCGCGGGCAGCAATTGATATTCACCTGCTGGTAAATGTTCACTCGCTTCAAGATAAATTGTTTTACCTATAGCATGAGGAAAACTGGGTAATGCCGATGAGGATTGATCGGCCTGGAAATAGAGATAAGGATCGAAAGGTGCATAACCCGATTGCAAGGCTGGTACCAGTGCAAAAGAATCGCCCGCATTTTCAGGCGCTAATACATCTTTAGAACCGCCAGGCCCAGGAACAAAACGCATAGCTTGTAAATCGCCACCACCGGAAAGGTCAATTGTTGATCCGGATTGCAGATCCACCTTGTCTGCTTTGATTAACACGTTTGTTTCCAGTGCTGAAGAAAATAAACGTTGACTGACGGGATTTGCTTTGGGGTCTGTACGATAAATCAAACTACCGGATGAATCCAATTCACCAAAAGGAATAACAGAATTTTCTGCCGACACTGAAGTCAAGCTGGCCTCTTTAACAATCACTTTTCCTGATTCAACTGCATCAGTAGTGCGCGCATTAAGGGTGATCTGACCAAAGGGTGCTTTTACTACTCCGCCCTGCTCTATCACTGGCGCATCAAAAATTAATTTGCCGGCGGCTGATAAAATCGGGGAATGCCCAGAGCCTTCCAGTAACGTAATTTTTCCCGAGGTATCGCCATTTACAGCTGTTTCATTAATTGAAACAATTTTTCCTTCTGTACGACTGGTTTTTCCATCTTTATTGATTTGACGATAAATACTGGACCCCTGGCTTAACTGGCCTGACAACAAGTCATAGGCTTCATAAAGAGTCGGCGATAAAGTTTCAGTATTTTTTTTGCCCGTAGTTGGATCAGTAAATTCAACTTGCAGACTGTGAGTATTCACCAAAGACCATAAAGCAACACTGCTGTCTATGGGTTCCGGTGTCACACCTATTTTAGAAAAATCCCTTTGACCTGATGCAAAAATATATTCGGTCAGCGTAGTGGGATAGATTTGATCAGCCTGCATAAATAAATCTTTATAAACATCCAGCCTACCCAAATATCGCCC
>CAZICR010000032.1:10451-13736 GCA_964537795.1 uncultured Cellvibrionaceae bacterium
GCTTCCAATGTGGTTGTGTTAAATAGGATCGATTGGTCTGCCACAAATACCAGATCTTCTTCGAGGACAATTTTGCCAATACCCGAAGCCAACTGTGCCTGGTTTTTTAAGATTGGATCACTGAAATTATGTAAATGTTCTGCGGTTGGTCTTGGCGTAAAGTGTGTTGAAAAATTAAAGGATGCAAAACCGGCTGAGGTGAGTTGATTAACATCAACATGCGCGGTTGCATTCCACTCATCACTAATAGCATCGGTTGCACCAAACGATTCTTCTTCCAAATTGAAAAGTCTGTTATCCAATTCCTGATGCAAAATAATTTTTCGATTGTCAAAACTGATGGTTGAAAAATCGTAATCCTCAAAAAGTGATCCTTCCGATATAGTTGGAATCGAAGCAGGTTTTAACGTCAATGAAAATTGACCACCCAAACCACTGGCACCGCCTGATTCAGCTTGAATATCGCCGAATAAAAACATGCCTTCAGCAACATGAATATTTAATTTCCCTGCATTGGCGACTTGTGTATCCTTAATAATGACTGCGCCTAATCCGTCTTTGGAATTGACCCAACGTTCTGTCGTTACTTGAGTTCCGGACAAATTAATCAATGATCCTTTATCGGTAGCCACAAAACCGCGCTCAGTGTGCAGATTCAGTTCGCCTGCATGCACCAATTGACCGACAGCTGTTAATCCGTCCGTCGTGGGTGGGTGTTGGATAAAACTTGCACCTAAATCAATCACTGCATTTTTGCCAATCCATATTCCAGCATCATCAAAATTTTCCAAATCAACAGGATGAGTTGCCAAGCTATCAGATACTGACAATTGCAGATTTGCACCTTTTGCTTCCAAAATTCCATTAAATTTTAGAAAAGTGTTGGAAGCGATAGAAATATTTGCATCATGGTCAGCGACAATTCGCACACCGGAATCTATTGTTAAATGATTTTCCCTATAACCATTTTCGAGATGAAATTGATAACTTGATTTATCTTTCAATTGCAAAGAAAGATCCGTTGCCCTGCGCAAATAATCAGGTAATTTTTCAGTGCCCAAAAACGTTTTCAAATCAACTGATGTTGGAACTAAGGCTAATGTATTAGCTGCATCCAGCCCAGTCGACAGATCAAGTTGGCGATAATTTTCAGCTTGCAATTGAATATCAGCAAAATCCGATACAGTGAACTCACTCACCCACTGATTTGAAGCGGCCGCCGTTAATGCGTAAGTACTAAACCCTCCAGTCGATAGCAACTCAGGCTTAATTACTAAGGTTTCTTCAGGTAAACGAATTGGATTAATTTCGTTATCGCCTACAAAAATAGACGGGGCAGTCAGGCTTAATTTACCACCTTGTAAAAATGCATAACTTGACAATTCTGCTCCCAGGAAAAGCTGTGCTGCACTTTGAACAACTGTACCTGTTGTTGAATCCAATTCCACCGCACTGAGTGTAATATCACCGCCTTTACCCTGATGCAATTTGCCCTTTGCATCCAACCAACCACCTGCATCGGCATTAATTCTGGATCCTGTTTCAAGCGTTAAATCCCCTGCTGCTTTCAAAGATACTGCACCAGCATCCACAATTACACTGGATGTCAATGGCAGCAGAGATTCATTTAAGAGTGGATTATCGTTAGTCCATTTCGCCGAAGTATTCAGCTCAGCGTTTTTACCTAATAGAATTGAACGATTTAATTGATTGGGATCACCATTTAGTTTATCGGTAGAAATTTGAATATTGCCGCCAGATGTGGAGATATCGCCATAAATATCGACCTTGTTCGCCGCTCGTAACTTGAGGTTGGCGCCAGGCTGCAACTCCAGTGATGCAGCTTCAGCAAGTGTAATGCTGCCTGAACGGGATTTAATACTCACTAAACCAGCTGATGATTCATTAATCTGATCTACATTTAATATTAAATCCTGAGCATAAAATTTTTGTGGGTTGTCCTGACTAACATCAATGGCTTTGGCTTCCAACAAGCTTTCAATAGGAAGAAAATTAAAATCCATTAGTTGGCTTATCTCTACCGATTGCAAATTCAAATCAAAATTGATGGCCCCATTGACAGGAGCATCAGATAGTTCACGCTGATACTTTCCTGAAAAAGTATTAGCTTGTACATCTGCCTGAAAAAATGCTGCCTGGGCTTCAATTAACAATGATCCTGCATCACTACCATGATCAAATGCTTCAACAAATTTCCCACGATTAATATCAATAAAAAAGTTTTGGTGTTCACGCGTAATGTTGAAACGTTTATTGGTGGAAGTTACGCCACCTAATATGCCGTCATACTTTAGTTTGGGGTCAGCATCAGCAATATCGATAACCTTTCCATCAGAAATCAACTTGGTTGTGTTCAGGTACCCCGCATTGTAGTGAATGCCACCACCACTGATATCAATCAAAGAATCATCTTTGACGATGATGTCGCCTTCTGAGCGTAGTTGGATCTGACCACCTTTGGTTAGACGTTCGTCGATAGTCTTGGGCACTGAAGCCAATGCAGGTTCAATTGATGCCAGTGGTGTACCTTCGTTCACATCTACGACGACTTTTTTGCCCTTTAAAAATCCGTCACGCTGCAAAGGCGAATCCGCTAATTCATTTCCACGCAGCTCCACTTCAATTTGATTGCGTGACATATCCAGAGTGGTTTGGGTTCCGGAAACATCCAATGTCACATCTGAATCGATGAATATTTGCGGTGGTGTCTTACCAAGCGATTGCGGTATATTGAGTTTGAATCCAGCGGTATCGTATGCTGTATTCATATTATCAACAGCATCCAGAATTATTTTTCCGCCTTTGGCTACAACTGAAGTTGAGTCCTCCAATTTTATTTGGCTTGCCGATATTTCTACACCAGATAATCTTTGCTCTTGCGCATCAGGCGCTGCTGTAGTTGAGTTATCGGGATTGATTTCTATACTGGCATTGCCACGTAAGGTTACTGTACCACCATGAGTAGAAATTCGAAGATTATTAGGATTGTTATCCGAAACAACTGCTGACAATTTTGGATCAAGCAGAGTAGAAATTTGTGCGATATTTTGAACGTTCCTTCCTTGGTCTTTTGCTGTGTCACGAGCAAGCAGCCTTACACTACCATTAAAATCGACTGATGTGGTTGCACGAATACTACCCTCATGATTCACCAATAAACCCGCAAGTGTGACATTACCGCGCTCGGCAATAATCTCGCCCAGATTCGATACATTGCCACCGGTTTTTAATTCGATTAACAAACCACGCAAATTAGGATCATTG
>CAZICR010000033.1:0-13567 GCA_964537795.1 uncultured Cellvibrionaceae bacterium
CTTTCAAAGCCTGGGAAACTGAATTCAAAAACACCAAGAGCTTTGAATTTATAACAGTTTAATATACAGCGCAAACTATATATCTCCCGACCGTATATTTACAAGCTTGTCGCATTTTTCGCTGTATATTTCCAGTTTTATTTTGTGTTGAGTTAAATTACTTTTAATTTTCAATGAGTTAATGGTTACAAATAAAAATGGAGATAAAATGTTGCTGTGTATTTCCGCTGAACATTTTATTTTTATTCACTATGCTTCTGACGACTCCCGACGTAATTTTTGGAATTTAAATCGGCTTTGCTTCTTCCGGCTTCAATGTTTGGTGGAATCAGTTCGCATCGATTTTATAATTAATCGCCAACCCAAAACTGCGCGGCGGGTTATACAGCCCTCGCGGTACACCTAGAAAGGAGACAGAGCGCTGGCGGAGATTGGTTTCGTCGGTGAAATTTTTTACCCACAAAGAAATATCCCAACCAGAATTTATGTTGATACCTAAACGGGCATTAGCGGCAAAGTAATTGGGGATAGAATTGTTCGGGCTGTTATCCGGGTTGGAGAAATAATCGCCGGTGTAGCCGTAATTGATGTGCCCATAAACCTCTGCTTGACGAAACAAGGGTCTGCTGTAATCGATGGCAATAAAATAGCTATGCTTGGGTGCATAAGGGAGATAATTATCATCGTAATTCACACCTAAGCCGCCACCGTTTTTAAACTCATCAAACTGCGCATGAGTAAATGCCGTGTTGAAGCTCACACTCATGTACTCAGTTAACAGTGATTTGATATCCAGCTCAATTCCTTTGGTGGTGACTTTTCCGGCATTGGTCAATGACAATATTGTTCCGGATGGCTGGGTTGGCACGAACTGGAATACTTGAAAGTCATCGAACTTTGTAACAAAACCGGCCAGATTGACCTTGAGTCGCTGATCGAAAAATACCGATTTTGCCCCCAGCTCATAATTGATGGCGTATTCAGGATCAAATTGGAAGTTCTCGAGGGACCGAATAAAATCTGCATTCCATCCACCACTTTTATAACCGCGCGCAATGCTGGTGTAGAGCAACACATCCGAATTGAGCTGAAAGTTAATACCTATTTTTGGCAGCGGTTCATTAAACGTTTGTTGATCCTGGAGATGATCAACATCAATAAACGAACCTATGTTATCAATACTGGAATAATCAATATCCTTTTTCTCATGCACGTAGCGAATTCCGCCAGTCAAACTCAATTGCGAACCAAAGTAGTAATTCCCGTGCACAAATACTGATGCAGATTGAACCTCTGCTTTAGCGGGTGTTTGTATCGATGAGTTGGGCACTGGAAACAATGCACCAGTCATCGCACGGCGTTGGGTTGAAATATCTTGATCCAATAAATAAACACCCATTACATAATCGCTATTGTCGCCTTTGGGTGAGGCCAATCTGAGCTCCTGACTGAATTGATCGCTTTTTTCATCAAACACACTGAATGCAACGTCTAAAGGAGAATAATCTTCTTCACTCAGCTCACTGAATTCGTTTGAGCGAATGCCAGTGATTGATGTCCAACGATAATCTTGCGGAGTGTCGTAGACGGCTTCAATGGTTGTGCCTTTCAATTCACGCTGCTCATACTCATCGGCATTATGCGCAACTTCAAATGGCTCGGACGCCAAGGTGAATCCATTGAAGTTGCCATTGGCGAGGGCTTCGGCGTTAGTGGATTGATCATCATCTTTTAAATAATCAAACCCAACATCCAGCGTTAAACTTTCAACGCCGAGGTAGCGAAATTTTAATTTTGCTACCTCCCGCTGAATACCCTGCAGGTCGCGCATCAGCGTGATGTTATCTATGTAGCCATCTTGCTCTGTAGCACCCAGCAATAAACTGGCAAAAAAATCGGAAGTGAGCGGGAGATTTATTTTCCCGGTGAGCGAACGCAAATTGTAGTTACCGACATTGCTGAGTAATTCAGCGCTGAAAGTATCTTCCGGTTTTTGCGTAATAATATTGATTGCACCTGCCAGCGCATTGGTGCCAGATAAGGTTCCTTGCGGCCCGCGCAAAACTTCGATGTGCGCAACATCCAATAAACTTTGATCGAAACTGGAGGAGCGCCCGGTCAACACGCCATCAATATAAACGGCAACGCGAGCATTATTACCTATATTGCGCGCATAATCGCCGACGCCACGTATTGCAATTTCTCCTCGGGTATTTCTATCGCCCCGCCCGAAGTTAATATTGGGAATTGCCGATTCCATTTCCGTTAACGAACTTGCACCCACTTGAGTGATAAATTTTTTATCGTAGACACCCATCGCGATAGGAATGGCCTGCGCACTTTCGTCGCGCATTTGCGCGGTTACAATCAACTCTTCCAACTCAGCGCTTTTGGCATTTTGCGCCCAAACCATTGAGCTATATGTCGTGGCAATAAAAAAGCTCGTAAACCAAAAAACACCAAGAAGCAGTATTTTTCTCATTATTATCCTCATGAATAATTGGCTCAATAAAGTATAGAATGGTGAAAATTTTTGAATATGAAGATTAGGCATTGCGGGAGTACACCTGCAAGATATTTTGCAGCCCCTTCATGGTCAAAGGCTTTTCAAGAAAATCGGTAAAACCTTTGGCCAGTAATCCTGATTGATTGGCACCTAGCGGCAAGCTGGTCAGGCCGATAATAATTGTTTCGTCACTAACGCGCGTGCGCAACTCGATGGTTGCCTGTTCTCCATTCATCTTGGGCATATGTAAATCCATTAGAATCAAATCATATTCTTTCTGTTCGCATTTACGAATGGCTTCCAATCCATTTTCTGCAAAATCCACCTGATAATGCGGCGCAAGCAAACTTTCCCCTATGTCGCGATGAATAATTTCATCATCGACCAATAAAATTGTCTTTATGGCAATAGTCCTTACCGGTGTAGTCATTGCGGTATCGCCTACAGGAAAAGAACTAAAATTGTTTACTTGGTGCAGCATGGACTCAGACAATAAATTTATTTTTTTTTGCACCACATCCAGATTTGACACCATGATCCCTGGTGCACTGACCAACGCATCAATCACTTTTTTATCCTCGGGTAACAAATGCACTAATTGAGGCGAGTCAGCCAATGTTTTGATTAATTGCGGTAGGTAGGATGCTAACAACCCAGCTTTCATTTTCGCGATCAGTAGCGGAGTAGCAATGTCATGAAATAGTGTTTCAGCGTTATCCGACTCGGGGGCTTTTATTGTTTCTGTCATTACTTACTGACCTTAGGTTTTTTAATTGTGACCATTATTTCAGAATGAATTATCGCCTTACTTTTTCTTTCTCGCACCTTGGTGGCGCTGTTATCGACCCATCAACATAACAATTGTCAATTAATTCACACATTCAATCACTTCATTATGAAGATTTAAAGCGTTGTTTTAGGTCGCATATTTTTTGAGCATAATGGAGTTTGGCGTCAAGTCCAAGCCGAAGATGTCACCTATACTATTTATATGGCACTTAAATCATCATTTGTGATTTTTTGTGTTCATATCACTCACTTTTAATCTGCACTTAGCCAAGAGGTATCCTATGTTAACTAATGCCGTTCAAATTCAAAAAAAACCACAAAGCGATTATTACAGCGTCATAGCGAAAGGCCCCATGTTAGACAGGGTGTATTCCATGCGTTATAGAAGTTATAGTGCAGAGGGATATATTGAAGAAAATTCTTCTTTAAAATTTATTGATGAATATGACAATAGACCGAACAGCACTTGTTTTCTTTTGTACAATCAGAACAAAGCCGTAGGCTCAATCCGAACATGTGTTTTTAATGCTCGTGACCGTCTAGCCATTCCGGTTATGGAGGTTTTCGATCAAGAAATTAGAAACAACATTGGGTACGATAGTACTTTTGTTGAGGTTAATAAGTTTGTAATTGATCCATCGTTTCAAAGAAAAGGCGGAGTAGAAGCAAGAATGCAACTTATAGGCTCAGCCGTAGAAGAAGTAATTCGCCAAAACGCATCAAGCCTTTTACTTGCAGTAAGGCCTGCGCATGTACGGTTTTACAAAATGTTTGGTTGCAACCCCATATCAGATGCCAAGTCCTATCCGCACCTATCCTTTAAGACAGTGCTCATGGCAAGCACAGATATTCAATGGACAAGAAATTTCATCAGAAGCAAAGTCGATGTGGTAGAAAAGCAGCATGATCCAATATTTACTTACCGCAATTATTGATGTCGTCCTCGGGATTCTAGCCTTTTCCAAAAAAGAGAATCCCGCAGCCAAAGCTCTTGCTCTCACTGCATTTAGCATGGGAGTTTGGTCGCTTGAGCTTTACTTGCTTACTGTGATGAAGAACCTCGATGTTTTGAACGTTCTTTTTCACGTAACACGCTGGGGGATGTTCTTTATCCCAGCGGGATTTGCACTCTTAACATGGAGATTAATTGGCAGCCGCTCAAAAATATTTAAACGTTTAGTTGTCATTCCCAACTTCGTTGTCAGTGCACTATTATCCATCGTTAATACATTTATACTGCCATCGACATTACGCGAGGTTGACGGGGGCTACTTACCTGTTCCCGATGGCATTTTTTATGTTTTTCTTTTCGGCTGGCTTTGGAGCTTTTTAGGTTCGATTGGATTTGTTTTTACTTCATTCAGCTCATCATCCGAACGAGAAAAACAAAGGTTAAAGTGGTTAATTATCACACTTTTTGTAACATTTACCGGCGGAGTAATAGGTATAACGACTGTATCCAGTGGGTTTTACTTATCAAAATTTATTGGTTCCATTACAAATATAATTTTTGTCGCGCTTTTATTCTATTCTACTATTCAGCACAATTTAATGGATTTTAGATTAGCCCTGAGCGTGGGTTTAACCAAAGCCATTTTGCTCGGTTTCTTTATTTGGTTGTACTTTGTCGTCACATCAGTTGTCGGTGATCACACCGAATCGGTAGGTGGAGTATTAATTTTATTGTTATTTGTGGCATTAATCCTGGAGGCCTACCCAAGACTATTAAAATGGATTTTACCTAATGCAAAGAAGATCTTAGCTAAACATAGCTACGAATTTGATCAGGTTAAAGAAGATACTGAAGCCTCACTTCGAAACTCAATAAATTTTTCCATGATGACAGAAGTGCTGGATCATTTATTTTTAAAAGTGATCAGGTTGAACAACTACAAAATCTTAATGGTTAAACAGCAAGCAGAACTAGCCGATTGGGATATAACCCATAGATTGAGCGGTCTGCCTTTTGAGTTAATTAGTGAATACAACCCATTTGTAACCTACTGCGCTCAACAAGCACAATTGATTATGGCGGATGAAATGCCGGATCTCATTCGCACTGAAATGAAACAACACAATGCCGGATTATGCCTCCCTATACTTTCAGAACACAAAATTATAGCCATTGTACTCGTCGGGGAACCTACACACTTTTCTTACTATCGTTACGACGATATGAAAGTTTTTGAGTGGCTGCAAACAGAGTTAGAACAAGTATTTAGTCGTGTTATCCGACTAAACAACATGCATGAGCAATTAGGCGAGGCTAAGAAAACACTCTCTATGCTCAGCTTGATGAATCACTATCACCACGATATCAAAGCACCGTTTGCAATCATTGATGGCATTTTGTCGAATGACGTCTACGATCGCGATAAGCAACTGGACATAGTATTAGCGCAAGTCGAACGCGGTTCCAAGCTTATTGCAACAATGGCCGGTATTTTGGGTGGACACCACAAACGGCAAATTCAATCCTGTTCTTTGGAAACATTGGTTCAGGATTGTCTTTATCTGTTCGAGAAATCATTCGACCGTATTGAATATGAGCTAGGCGGTATTCCTGATATCAAAGGTGACATGGAAGATTTAAAAATTCTCTTTATTAACTTAATTAAAAATGCCGCTGAAGCTCGTCGCGGCACGGAAGAATTAACCATCAAAATAAAGTCTTGGGTTGAAAATAATAATGTCTACTTTTCAGTCTCAGACAATGGTACTGGTATGACCGAAAAACAATTGGCTAACTTATGGGAAGCAGGCGTTAGCGGGAAAAAATTCGGCAATGGTATTGGCATGCAAGCGATTAAACGTATCGTCGATGAGCATAATGCACAGATTAATGTAACCAGCGAAGTTGCAAAAGGATCTGAATTTACACTTTGCTTTTTTGCTTCCCAGATTGCTCATGAAGAAGATATTGATAACACAAAAGATGAATTAGCAGAAAGACGCATGGCCAATCTGGAAAAGAGAAGTATTCAGTGATTTTTAGAAAAATTTATCGTCATTGCTGTTTTAACAATTGCTCCTGCATTGTTCTACTACATCACTTCCATGTGATTATTCGCAGGAATGACGGAAAATTTTGATTCGTACAAAACTCAATAAGTAATCATTGCCTCAGGTAAGGTATTGATCGTTGTTCCATCGTTCATGGTTAATTTGAACATGTACCAATAAGTGGTGCCTGCCACCAAACTGCTGGCATCAAGTAAGGTTCCTTCTTGTGGTGCATTGGCTAAAATTCGGGTGCGACCGCTGGCCTGATTACGCGTATTGCGATATACCTCTACAACTCGAATGGCCTGAGGAAAATCCTGTAGTTTCCAACTGAGCGAAATACCTGTATCGGTTTTGGTGCTGATCAAATTGGTTTTGGGTGTCAGTAGTGTTGCAACATAAACTGGTTCTGAGCGAACTACTTGATTGGTCACGGCATTATCAAACTCAACCCAGTAATAATAATTTTTACCCGCAGTGGCGGTTGCATCAGCCCAACTCAAACTATTAGTCGCAGGTGCGCTGACTAATTGGCTTGCTGAAAAATCAGCAGGGAATGTAGCGTCCGGTGTTTCGGCGCGATAAACAGAAATGGAACGTATATCCATATTCAAAGTGCGCCAGGTTAATTGCACAGGCACTTCATTGTTGTTAATGCTGAATTCCAATTGCGGAATTAAACTGATGGATAATTTGGTTTTGGAAACTCCCGCATCAAGATCAGCTTTTCGTTTGCTTTTAATTTCAGCCCAATAATAGTAATCAACATCCGGCACAACATTAGTGTCTATCAATTCGGGATGTTCTTCACTTATACAACCTATGCTGACTTTCGTTGCAGGATCATTTTGTGTGCTGCGAAAAATTTCAGCTGCTTTGATTTTTAATTTATGGCTGTAAAGCCTAACGACTACCTGATTGTCGTAACCCCGCGCAACCAACTTCACCCACTGACTACCTTTATTGGTTGTTGCTTTGTAAGTAGGAAGATTATTTTCAATTCCACCCATAAAAAAGTCAGGGTGGGGTGGTTGGTTGTATGCAACATTTTGCCAAGCAATCGCTGTGCGATATTGTGGATTTTGCATCAACGTTGGAATGCGATATTGCGTTGGAAGGTTGGTAGAAAAAATCATGAGTTTGGTGTCATCTGTATTGCGCCAGATGACTTCTTCACGCCAGTCACCGAAAATATCGGCAGAAAGTGCAGGTGTTGCTTTGGTACCATTATTGGAAACTACAGAAAATAATGAACCATCCAAAATTTTATTGGATGTGGAATTTGTATAGTCCCATTTGTAGATGGAATTGCCATCAAGAATTTCACGCAATAAATCTCCGTCCCACCAGGATGCAAAATTCATTTGCGGTGGTGGTGTTTCAGAAATAAGTTGTCCGTTAGCCGCAACCAGACCACCACGCGATGCCCATTGTTCATTTCCAACAAAATTTGGATCTATATCAATGCTCACCCCACGTCCAACATCGGCTGCATTACTTGGACGATTCCATAAAATTTTTCCGGTAGCGGCATCGTGCATTTCAACTCCGTATTCAATTCCGTCTTTGGTGTAACAGCTCGGGCACTCATGCACCATAAAAATTTCCATACCGGGGCGTGTTGGATCGAGATCGCTAACATGTAAAGCGTCACCGTGACCCAGCGCGGTGCTGTAAAGTGCATGGCCGTTATCATCAATAGTGGCTGCACCATAAATAATTTCATCGCGACCATCAGAGTCTACATCCGCTACTGATAAGCTATGTGCACCCTGGCCATAAACGATTTCATCGCCATTGGCATTATTGGTATCAAATACCCAGCGTTGACTGAATTTGTTATCAACCCAATCAAATGCAGCAACGACTGCGCGAGTGTAATAACCGCGTGCCATAAACAAGCTGGGTTTTTCGCCATCGAAATAAGCAACACCTGCTAAAAAACGATCCACACGATTACCATAATTATCACCCCAGTCATTCACATTACCGCGTGCCGGTATGTAATCAATAGTATCCAGTGCTTCACCGGATAAACCATCAAACATAGTTAAATATTCTGCTCCGGAAAGAATATAACCACTGCTATTGCGATAATTGGCAGTGGCATTGCCAATCACATTGCCGCGACCATCAATACTTCCGTCAGCAGTTTTCATGGCGATTTCTGCGCGGCCATCGCCGTTAAAATCGTAAGCAATAAATTGGGTGTAATGCGCACCGGCGCGAATATTTTTTCCTAAATCAATTCGCCAAAGTTGTTCGCCTTCCAGTGTGTAAGCATCAATAAAAACATTGCCGGTATAACCACTTTGCGAATTATCTTTGGCGTTAGTGGGTTCCCATTTCAAAATAATTTCGTAACGGCCATCGCCATCCAGATCGGCAACACTGGCATCGTTGGCGGAGTAACTATGTACTACACCTTTGATGGAATCATTTTTGGGTTTATTCAAAGGAATTGATAAATAAGGTGCGTTCCATGGACGTGCAACTATGGACTGGTGGCGATGTTCATTTTCCATCGCCAGTTTATACTGGTCAGTAGGTTTTCCATTTGTATCCAAATAAAAGCTGGTATCGTTAAAAGGTTTTTTATTAATTTTTTTTCCGTTGCGATAAATATCGAAACCTTTTTTTGCGGGATCATTCAGCAGTGCTCGCCAGCTAATCGCATTGCCTTGTGCAGCAGGAATAACAATTAATCCGCGATCAAGATCTTCAACAACTTTTTCAGCCTGGACACTCATTGATGTTATGGAGAGCAGGGCGCCCAATAAAATTCCTGCCCGATATTTTTTGCTAATGCTTATAGGTGTATTCATATTAATTCTCCCAAATGAATTAATGGATTGATTTCAAGCTCATGCTCGCGGAGGTGCAGATCCAGTTTCAAACAGTGATAAAAAAACCCCGGTTTTACGCGGGGTTTTTAATGGCTAACGCACTACATTTTGTAAGAAATCCCTATGGCATATTCACGTCCTGCCCAATCATAGGTGGACATACGGCCGGGGCCTGCATTGTTAACTTGTACCTCACTGGAGAGGTTGCGACCATCAATGTAAACCTTCAGGTTTTCGGAAATGTTGTAGTTGAATTTTGCATCCAAATAACCCGCTGCTTCCGTAAATGCAGGGTTGCCTGAACGGTCTCTGGGGTTTGAAAGAAATTCGCTGCGATAGTTGTAGGCAACACGAACACTCCATACAGATGTTTCATAAAATGCAGCTATGTCATAACTGTCTTCTGACTGTGAAGGGAAGGGTAATTCTTCGCCAGTCAGGCTGTTAAACAAACCCACATCTTCAGCTTCCATAAAGGTATAGGTGAGCTTGGTACCAAAACCGTCAAAGGGGGCGGGCAACATAGAAAATGTTGTACCCGCTTGTAACTCCAATCCTTTTGTTGTTGCACCGCTGCCATTGAGTTTTTGTGTAACATCCCACAAGCGACCATCATTGAAAAAATCCACGTCGTAATTTTTGTCAGCGGCAAGAGGCCAGGTTTCAAGTTTTTTGGTGAATAAGACTGCCGAAAGTATGGAGTAGTTATTGGGGTACCAGCTTAATGCCAGATCCATCTGTGTTGCTCGAAACGGATCAAGTGCTGGATTACCTGCAGTACAAGTATCGGGCAGATTGTCTATGTTTGCCTGAATGTCATCGTTAATAGTGCAGGTCGCATTGACGTTGATATCCGCTATACGTGGATGAGCCATCACTTTGGAGGCACCAAAAAAGAGTTCCAGTTCGTCCGGTATTAATCCCAGTGTTAGGTTCAAGCTGGGCAATACTTCGGTGTAACCTTCGGTGATGGTTTTGCGACCATTGAATCTGTCAGGGTGATCCAAACTTTCAATGGGTGCCGCAAGAGCGCCAGTGGCAGGGTTGATAACTGGATTACCGTTGGCATCCAACTGATTCACCATCACCCGGATAGTGACATCACCGTTGGTCAGGGTTTCTGTATCGACTATACGTACCCCCAAATTTCCTTCAAGCGGCAAATTGAAGAGGCTGGTTTCAAAATTGGTCTGCCCATAAACAGCATGGGTTGATACTTCAACATCGAAATTTCCACGTTGTATTGCCAGGTCTTCACGTGTGGTGTTATCGCCGCTGACGCGTTGCAGTTCTTTAATAAATGCTTGTGAATCCAGGGCTTGCCATCTTAGCGGGGCGTCTACACCAAGATTGTATTGGTCAAAGAAATCAGGGGTTTGTTTGGTGCGGCCTTGAATCAATGCATTTTGGTCTGCTTGTGTCCAAACAACACCGTTGTAGGCTGTGCCTACGTTGCGGTTAATGTCATAGCGCCAGCTCCAGTTGGCAAAATTTTGTCCGGTGTATTGGTAACCTGTTTGAAACTTGGTAAAAAAATTGGATTCAGGTGTATAAGCAAAATCCAGTTTTGCCATATCTTCCCGGGTTTCATCTTTCAAGGGGCGATAATTGAAGGATGAGCCACCGGTATAGCTTGAAGGGCTGTTCACATCAAATTTGTTTGATCGGTCGTTTGGGTTGCTGGCATTTCTAATGTAAGCGCCCGATAAATCCACATCAGGCAAACCCTGATCATTCAATGTAAATTTCATACCGGGTGCGTTACCGAATGCGGTAGCACCACGCTGATCTATATCCTGCTCCGAGTTTGATTGAGCTATAACACCCGACAGGTAGATTTTCTCATTGTTATACTCAAAGCCGGTTTCCAGCATGCTGGTTTCTTGATACCAATCCTGGTTCAAAACGCGGTTACTAACAGCACCGCTGGCAGATGATTCAAATTCCACAACATTGTGTCGATTATCAACAACAACAGTAGCAGGATTAACACGAGCGGCGGAGCTGGTATCAAATTGCAGGTTGATGTCATAGGCAGTCTTGTCGCGTTCATTGTAGGTATAGCTAAGATAGGCCGATAAATTATCGTTAAAGGCATATTGCACCATACCATTAGCGCTCAAACGTTTTTCATCACGCGCCCAAATTCCGTAACGTGGCAGGAAAGGAGAAAATTCTTGCCATTGCGCGGTACAGGCTGTTCTATCAGCAGCCACTGTAATAGCCGCACAACCTGCTTGCGTGGTGATGTCATCAAACTTGGGGTTGACCGAAGATTTTTCGGCGGATAGATCATAATCCGAAAAGCGTGCCCACTCAGTGTTGCGCAATGCGTGAATGACTGTGCTTTTATCAGAGCCTGTGAGGTTAACCAGCACACCAAGATCTTCATTGAATTTATGGACGCCTATAAGGTTGAATTTAGGCATGACGTCGTCAATCAATTCATTGCGTTGGGCTTCAGCTGAAGCAGAAAAAAAATCAGTTTCAAATTCGTTGGGTTTGCGGGTATTCACATGAATTGTGCCACCAATACCCCCCTCGGTTAGACGCGCTTCAGAGCCTTTGATGACATCGAGTGATTTAACCAGTTCTGAGGACATATCGCGGAAATCGACCCCACGACTACCTGCCATACCCATGGCGCCTACATTATTAAGTTCCACACGTAAAAGATCAGGATCCACACCGCGCACACTCACTTGTGAACCTTCACCTATGTCGCGCGACATTTGTACACCGGGAATGCGCTGCAGTGCTTCGGCAATATTTTTATCAGGGAAGGCGCCAATATCTTCGGCCACCAACGAATCAGTCATGGTGACAGCTTCCCTTTTGCGCTCAAGTGCACTGCGCTGACTGTAGCGAATGCCCGATACTATGACTTCTTCGACATCCTTGCTTTCTTCTTTTTTAGTGGTGTCCTGCGCCAGGGCAGGCGTAATAAAGCCAAGGCTGGAGCTCAGTAGCAGCGATGTTATACAACGAGATAAGAGTCTGGATTTAAACGGAATATTTCTGGAAACAGAGGATGATTTAATATGATTGATACGGCTCATTTTTTTCCCTCGGATTTATTATTTAGGATTTAGTATGTTCAGTAGGTCAAACAAAGGCGATATTAATCATATAATTTTCAATGTCAATCATATGCAGTCACTTTATAATCAAAACTGATCATTTCGGTAACAAGTAAAATAGGTCGTTACACTGTGTAACAGCAGAAAAAATTATTCGACTTTTACCTGCAGCATGTTTTTCTTGAAGTTATAGGGCGTAACTCCTGTGTTACGTCTGAAAAACTTCACAAAATTAGTCGTCTCCGAAAAACCCAATTGATGTGATACCTCAGCAACGGAAGCTGTGCTGTGAATCAGCAGACGTTTTGCTTCCAGGGTTATCCGCCGGGAAATGATCTCTTTGGCGGAGCGCCCTTCAGCAGCGCGACACGCACGCGAGATAGTACTTTCCGAATAACCCAACCGCCGCGCGTAATACTGCAGGCTGTGTTGATTTGAGAAACTGCTTTCAACTGCCTGGACAAACAAACGATAAGTCAATTGGTTACGCGACATTTGGGAACTGGTGTTTTGTATTTGTTTTTGTAACCTGGCAATACGAATCAGTAGTGTGAGTAATTCGTGACGAATTAACGCAATATCGAGCCCCTCTCCATCAAACAAGTCAAAATCCATCCTTAACTGTCTGAAACCTGTTTCGATCAAATTTAAGACTTCTTCTGTGACCGCGAACCCTGAGGTCCACTCATCCAGCCCAAGCAAATTTAACTCTTGTGAGAAAATCTGACCATTTTGGTGAGGTAAGGTACTTGGATCTATAAGAATCAATAATGCCTCAAAATCATCTTCAGCATGCCATTGCTGAACCTGGCCTGGTCGTACGAATAACATTTGTCCGGGAAAAACTGCCCAATCAATAAAGTCGATGGTATGGCTGCCATGCCCTTTTGTGATCAGCATTAACATGAAGAAGTTGATCCGCTGCGGCTGTGTAAGCCGTTTCGAAGCAACCTTTTTCCGTAACTCAGTTATTGTCATAGGCTCTATGCCGAGTGTTGCCAATCGAGGGTTTTCGAATTGGATTTCTGGCAAGAGTGGCGTTTCTTGTTTGTGCAACATTCACAATATGCTCGATTTTGACCATTTTTTGAGTCTAACCGACCTCGAAACAAAAAGCTCGATTCCGCAGAATGTTTCTCACCAAACATTGAACTTACTTGAGGAAATTAATTATGAAACACTATTTGATCGTTGGTGCATCCGGATCTGTTGGCTCACTGGTGGCCAGAAAGTTGGCATCCCAAGGTGTGTTAATTCATGCCTTGACCAGTCAGCGGGAACGGGCAGGGCATGTTGAAGGCAATATCCGTTGGGTTTATGCGGATCTTAAGACAGGCCGAGGA